>NZ_JBDYKL010000023.1:0-68996 GCF_040012415.1 Sanguibacter sp. 25GB23B1 | reverse complement strand
TATAAGAGACAGCACGGTGGGCACAACCCCTTCCGTCGCTTCTGTCCTGCTCTGCTGCGGAGGATGGGGGATTCGAACCCCCGAGGGCGTTAACCCAACCGCCTTTCCAAGACGGCGCCATAGGCCACTAGGCGAATCCTCCGTGGTGCACCGGGCGGACCCAGCCTGACGAGGATAGCGGACGTGGGGCGTGAGACCGAATCCGCCGGGGGCCGCCCCCCGTGGTGGGGTGCGATGCGGCCGAGAGGCGAGGGTTTTTCCTCGGAGCCCCTGTCTGCGTTAGGCTGGATGACGACCCCCCGTGCGGCGTCATCTTGCTGAACTCCCCCAGGGCCGGAAGGCAGCAAGGGCAGGTGAGCTCTGATGGGTGTGCGGGGGGTCCTCTTGTGCCCTCGTGCTTCTGCGCCGAGAGATCCCGACGGTGGGATGGGTGGGTTCGCCCGACAATGTTCCCCTCTGTCTGCGATGCGGTCGCCAAAATGCTCACAGAATGAGATTCCTGGAGCGCAAGTGGTGTCGACCGGCTCGGCCCCGCATGATTGCTCTCATGGTCACGCCGAACACCTCCAGCCACGTCCGAGCCAGCGCACCGCGCCGCTCGATGATGTGCTGCGCGTCGACCCTCACCCTGGGCGTCATGCCCAGCGGGTGCTGTCGCTGATCCAGTGACCCACCCGGATCGGGGTCCATCCCCGATGCATGCCGCCTAGCGCGGCGACTCATCGGCGCCGACGACGGCGTCCAGCGGACCGCACTCCAGCCGACCGGCCTCAGCCGCGACGTCGTGCGGCCCGGTCCCGGCCTCGCCGGCCCGTGAGGGACTCCCGTGCCCGCGATCAACCGCACACCTCCATGAACCACCGCCTCGACTCATCCCTCGGCACCGTCCTGGTGCCGCCTCGGAAGGAACACCGATCATGACCCGCACGAACCGATTCCCCCGGGCGTTCAGCGCTCTCGCTGTCGCCGGAGCCCTCGCACTCGGACTGAGCGCCTGCGGCGCCGACGAGCAGGAGACAGCCTCAGGAGAGGACGACGCGCCCATCAGGATCGGCGTCGTCAACGCCGCCGACGACCAGTGGACGATCTTCGAGGAGAAGGCCGATGCTGCCGGCATCGCGGTCGAGATCATCGACCTCGGCGACTACACGCTCCCCAACCCGGCGCTCACGCAGGGCGAGCTCGACCTCAACCAGTTCCAGCACCTGCAGTTCCTCGCCGAGTACAACGTCAACACCGAGGAGGACCTCACGCCGATCGGCGCCACGGCGGTGTACCCGCTGAGCCTCTTCTCGACGAAGCACGACTCCGTCGACGCGATCCCCGACGGCGCCGAGATCGCGGTCCCCAACGACCCGACCAACCTGGCGCGCGCGCTCCTCGTCCTCCAGGAGGCCGGACTCCTCGAGCTCGCCGACGGCGGCTCGTCCGCCTCCACCGAGGCCGACGTCCTCGACTCCTCGCGCGTCACGGTGACACCGGTCGACGCGACGCAGACGGCGACGAACCTCGAGAGCATCGACGGCGCAGTCGTGAACAACGACTTCATCCAGGACGCCAGCCTCGACCCTGAAGAGGCGCTCTTCTCGGACAACGCCGAGAGCGAGGGTGCACGCCCGTACATCAACGTGTGGGTCTCGCGCTCTGAGGACAAGGACAACGAGACGTTCCTCGAGCTCGTCGAGATCTCGCACGACGCCGAGGTCGAGGCAGCGCTCCAGGAGGCAGCGGGCGGCAGCGCGTTCATCGCCGACCAGGACGCTGAGGAGCTCGCTGAGATCCTCGCGGAGATCGAGGACGGTCTGCGCACCAGCTGACCTGCACCGACCGCTGACCTGCACGGACCGACGGCGGGGCGCACGCACTGTGCGCCCCGCCGTCACCTGGCAGGATGGACTCCTCCTCCGACGGTTCGCGCCCGAGCAGGACCCGCACCACCCACAAGGAGAGCGCATGAGCGCCGACGCGACCGCGATCGTGAGATTTCAGGACGTCACCAAGACGTTCGCCACCCGCTCGGGCGAGCTGCGCGCGGTCGACGCGGTCACCCTCGACATCTTCCAGGGGGAGATCTTCGGGGTGATCGGCTACTCGGGCGCAGGCAAGTCGACGCTCGTCCGTCTCGTCAACGCGCTCGAGATCGCGAGCAGCGGCACCATCGAGGTCGACGGCCGAGAGATCACCGGGCTCTCCGAGGGGAGCCTGCGCAGCGTCCGGGCCGGCATCGGCATGATCTTCCAGCAGTTCAACCTCCTCGCCTCCCGGACCGTGGCGGGGAACGTCGCCTACGCCCTCGAGGTCGCCGGGTGGCCGAAGGCCAAGCGCAAGGCCCGCGTCGCCGAGCTGCTCGAGTTCGTCGGCATCTCCGAGAAGGCGCGCCAGCACCCCGGGCAGCTCTCGGGTGGTCAGAAGCAGCGCGTCGGCATCGCCCGCGCCCTCGCGACGAACCCGCGCATCCTCCTGGCCGACGAGGCGACGAGCGCCCTCGACCCCGAGACGACGCAGGACGTCCTCGCACTCCTCAAGAAGGTCAACAAGGAGCTCGGCATCACCGTCGTGGTCATCACGCACGAGATGGACGTCGTGAAGTCGATCTGCGACCGCGTGGCCGTCATGGAAGGCGGCAAGGTCGTCGAGCTCGGCGACGTCTACTCCGTGTTCGCCAACCCGAAGCACCGTGCCACGCGGCGCTTCGTCGAGTCGTCCATCAAGGACCGGCCCACCGCCGACGTCCTCGAGCGCCTGCGCCACCGCCACCCCGGCCGCCTCATCACCGTCTCCGTCCACGAGGACGGCACCTCCGGCGGGCGCATCACCGACGTGCTCGCAGAGCACTCGGTCCAGGGCACCATCATCTTCGGCGGCATCAGCGAGGTCACCGAGCGTCCGTTCGGGTCGCTCACCTGGGAGCTCACGGGGGAGTCGTCGAACGTCGAGCGAGCGGTCGTGCGGCTCCAGGGCTACACCCGGGTCGTCGACCTCGGCACCGCCGAGAACCCGCTGGCCGACCCGGACGCGGACCCGCCGCCTCCGCCCGACCAGGGCGCTCCAGGTGACGGCGCGGACGCCACGGTCGCGCTGACCCGGGATGCCGAGGCCGCTGCCCGCAAGGGTGTGACAGCCTCCTTCAACCCGTTCTCGATCTTCGGCAGGGGGAACCGATGAACCGCGACTGGTCCTTCCTCAGCCCGATCCTCCTCGAGGCGCTGGGCGACACGCTCTTCATGGTCTCCGTGAGCATGATCATCGGCGGCGCCGCCGGCCTGCTCATCGGCCTGGGCCTCTACGTCACACGGACGGGGAACCTGCTCGCGAGCGGGCCCGTGTTCGCGGTGCTCAACGTGCTCGTGAACATCGTGCGGCCGATCCCGTTCATCATCTTCCTCGCGGCGATCGCGCCCCTCACGCGCGAGGTGATGGGCACCACCCTCGGCACCTCAGCGGTGATCTTCCCGATGTCGATCGTCGCGGCCTTCGCGTTCTCCCGGATCGTCGAGCAGAACCTCGTCGCTCTCGACCCGGGCGTCGTCGAGGCGGCTCGCGCGATGGGTGCCTCGCGCCTGCGCATCGTGTGGTCCGTGCTGATCCCCGAAGCCCTCGCACCGCTCATCCTCGGGTACACGTTCCTCTTCGTCGGCGTCATCGACATGTCCGCGATGGCGGGCCTCGTCGGCGGAGGCGGCCTCGGCGACTTCGCGATCCGCTACGGGTACCAGAAGTTCAACTGGGAGGTCACGTTCGTCTCCCTCGCCGTGATCATCGTCATCGTCCAGCTCGCGCAGCTGCTGGGGAACCGGCTCGCGCGCAAGGCGCTGCACCGCTGAACCACGGACGACTGAGCGATGCTCCGTCGGGCGCAACGTCGTGGGGCCCGACGCCGAGAGATCACCGGCCGCGGGTCGCGCCCGGGTCCGTGCCAGGAGGTGTGTCAGGCCTGTGGTCGGACGTCTCGGATGCGCCGTTCGCCCGGAGCGACGCGAGCGGGCCGCTGAGGGCCGACTCGTACTGGGCGGCCAGCGTCGACGCGAGGTTGTCCGGCCCGGCGTGCGCCGCGGCGATCTCCTCCGCCCGGGTGCGGAGCTCGTCCATCGCCGAGCGCAGCGCCGTGAGGAGCAGCCTGCTCAGGGCGGCGGCCGAGCGCGTGCGTGACGCCTCGGTGAACTCGACGTCCCGGAGCAGCCCGGCGCTGTCGATCGTCACGCCGACCTCGCGGCCAGCCGACCACCGTGTGATGCTCAGCTGCTCCATCGCGCGCTGCAGCGCATCGGCGCGCGCCACCTGCTCCTGCGCCCGACGGCCCCACGAGTCGATGAGCGCTCGCGACGCCTGGTACCCGGCCTCGTAGTCAGGCACCGCCATCACTGTCCTTCCGTCGAGCTCTTGTACGTTCCGGTGCCGCTCTCGACCCCGTTGATCCCGCCGCTCATCCCGGACGGTATCGCGTCGGACCAGTGCGGCATGCCGCTGTTGAGGCTGCGGGAGCCCGTCGAGGAGAAGATCGGCACGTCGAGCGTATTCCGCAGCTTCGCGATGACCGGGACCACGTCGTCGAGGCACTTGTTGATCATGTCGACGCTCTCGCAGAGGTTGCGGATCGACGTCGTGAGGTTCTCGATCCAGGACCGCACCTTCTCCACGTACTGCGCGATCGAGTGCACGGCCTTGGGGACCACCCACGAGGCGCCGACACCGGCGGTCGCCGCGACCTGGATCGCCCAGGAGATGAGCTTGCCCACGAGGTCCGCGATGGTGTCGCGGACGATCGCCCGGATGAACCCGACGACAGCGCTCGCGCCCGCCATCGCGTAGCCGATCCCGGTGCACATCGACGCCACCCCGCCCACGAGCTGGCCGTACGAGTTGACGAAGGTCTGGTACCCCGTCGCAGCCGGGCCGGACCACCCGGCCAGCGCACCGTCGACCTTGGCGTAGTACGCCTCCGTGGTCTCCGAGACGCTGGCCGAGACGTTGAACCAGGTCTGCGACTGGGCGGTCACCTGCGCCGGGCTACCGGCGAGAGAGTCGAGCGCCTCCCGGAGCGGCTCGATGTACTCCATGAGGAACGACGCGGCGCTCGCGGCCATCGAGGCGATCGGGTCGATGACGAAGGCGGCGATGTCCGTCGCCATCGAGGCGCCACCG
This sequence comes from Sanguibacter sp. 25GB23B1, assembly GCF_040012415.1. Classification (NCBI taxonomy): domain Bacteria; kingdom Bacillati; phylum Actinomycetota; class Actinomycetes; order Micrococcales; family Sanguibacteraceae; genus Sanguibacter; species Sanguibacter sp. 25GB23B1. The sequence goes on along the minus strand of NZ_JBDYKL010000023.1, from coordinate 63,854 downwards.
GCGATGCCGGTCAGCCAGCTCTCCTCCTCGACGCCGCGGGCGACGACGAGCACCGGACCGACGATGCGGAGCCCCTCGGCGCAGGTCGCGAGCGACGGTGCCTCTGCGGTGGCGATGAGGTCGTTCACGAGGACAGCCTCTCGATGAGCGTCGTGAGGCCACCGTTGGTCAGCTCGTCGACCGTGTCGTAGCCGTTCGCGGTCTCGCGGAGCCCGTCCGCAACCCCTTCCATCGACTGCGACGCGGCCGCCAGCGCGCCGACGCCCGCTAGCTGCACCGTGGACGTGACCGGGACGAGGAACGAGCAGATGATCCCGAACGCCTCAGCACCCAGCGCTGCGCTCACTCCGGCGTCGAGGGCTCCGGCGAGGTCGCCCGCGAGGGCGCGGACCTCGGAGGCGTGCGCGCGGACGGCGTCTGTGTCGACCTCGAGCGTCATGGGCGGTCTCCGGTCGTCGGGTCGGTCGGTGGGGGACTCGAGGGCGCGGCCGGCCGGCCGGCCCCCGGGTGATCGGTGCTGCCGCGGACGAGGCGGTCGAGCGCGTCGAGCACGTCGGTCTGCTGCTCGAGCGGTCGGGGGTCGGACTGGAGCTGCGCCTGGAGCGGCGCCGCCTGGAGCTGGACGTCGGAGCGTGCGGCCTCGACGCTCTCGAGGACCTCGGCCCGCATCTCGTCCAGCCCGAGCCCGACGCACCGCTCCGAGAGCGCCACGTCGGTGACGAGCCCGCGGTGGTCGACCGACGCCCGCACGCCCGTGCGCGACGTGCCGCGGCCGACGATCTGCGAGATCTGCGCGAGCACCTCGTGCGCTGCCACCTGCGTCTCGAGCGCGGACTCCAGGTTCTTCTCGATGAGCTCACGCAGCTCGCTGTGCTGGTCCATCATCGTGTCCTCCTGTCGTCGCGTCCCCTGCGACTCTCATGGTGGACTGCCTGCCGTGACCTGCGCCACGCGACACCACGGGTACTTCTCCCCGCGGGGAGAAGTACCCGTCGCGGAGGAACGGACGTGGCGGTGCCTACCAGTGGTCGTCGTCGGGTTCGTCGGGTGTTGGGGGTGGTGGTTGGGCGGCGAGGGCGGAGCGTGAGCCGGCGCGCATGGCGTCGGTGCGTCGTGGTGCTGAGGGGTCGTCGTCGATGCGGGGTGCGAGGTAGTCGGCGGAGGTGCGTTTGCCCTTCGTCGAGGAGCGGCCTGCGCCTCCTGCGCCGCCGGCGCCCATCATGCCGGTGGTGCCGGAGGTGCCCTGGGTCCCGGCCGTCCCAGGAACTGTCCCTGGCAGGCCCGTGCCGCGACCACCAGTGGTCCCGCCCGCACCGGCGCCCGGGACGACCACGCCGGGGCGCCCACCCGCTGCACTGCCGCCGAACAGCCCCGAACCCGTGGCGCCGAAGGCGCCCGACCGGGCGCCACCGAGCAGACCTGCCGAGCCGGCACCGATGACACCCGCGGTCATCCCGGACGACCCGAAACCACTGCCACTGCCGGCGCCGACCGAGCCGCCAGTGCCGCCGGCGAATCCGGAGGCACCGGTGCGGTCGACCGTCCCGTACCCGCCCGGGCCGTTGACGTACCCGCCCGTGGCACCGTCGACCGAGGTCGAGCCGCCCGCTGTGCCCGAGCCGTAGCCGGCGCTCGGGCCGTAGCCGCTGCTCCCGCCGCTCGGGGAGCTACCGGTACCTGCACCGCCCGTGCCATAGCCGCCTGAACCAGGGGCCCACCCGGGGCCGACCGTGCCCGTCTCACCCGACCCGGCCGGGCTCACGCTCCCGGACCCGTACGGCGTAACCCCGTACCCACCGGGCGCACCGGACCCGGACGGCCCGCCCGAGGGCCCGCCGCCGTTCCAGCTCGACCCGCCGGTCCTGCCACCGGGGTTCGGTGCCGGGTTCGGCACCGAGTCAGGGGCCGGCCCGGGGTTGGGGGTGTGCAGGGCGTAGTCCTCGGCGGCCTGGGCCAACCCCAGGAGGCGGGCGGCCTCGGCGTCGATGTCCTGCAAGATCTTCATCGCCTGGTAGTCGGTCGCGATTTCGGATCACTCTCCACCACCGCCGGCGGGGCGGTGAACGCGGTGAACGGCGACGCCGACGACACCGGCAACGCACCGACCGTCTCTGCCCGACTGCGCCCGCTCGCCACGAGCTGCTCCGCATCGACGGCCACCACCTGCAGCTTGGCCACGTTGTCTGAGTGCCCGAGCAGGAAGTTGCCCACCGCCGCGAACGCCTCCGCCGAGCTCTCCGCCGACAACCCCGTCCACCCCACATCCACGGCCACACTCTTCAGGCTCTCAGCAGCATCGGCAAGCGCCGTCGATGCCTTCGTGAGTGTCCATGAGTCTGGCGACGCTGCGTCGATGGATGCGGGGTTGTGAATGCGGTTGAGGATCGTCTCGTTCGTGAAGGTCATGAGTGCTCCAGGCTGGGGATGGCGGACGAACGAGCTGGATCAGGCTGCGGTGTAGAAGATCTGGCGGAGGTACTCGGTGCCGTCTCCCTCGTTGAGGAAATCGAGCGAGATCCGCCACTGGCCGCCGACGGCCTGTTCTGGTGTGATCTCGGCGCAGGCGGCCCCTTCGACCGCGGGCAGGTCGACAGCGTCGGAGACGTCGAATGCCTCGACTGACATCCCGACCACGCCGCAGTTGCCGGCGGGGAGCGCGGTCCCGTCAGCCGTCATGTAGTGGAGGGTGATCGTCGTGATGCGGCCCTGGTAGGTCGGTGGACCGGTGTAGGTCATCGACATGGGTGCGGACACGAACACCATCCCTGGCCCGGGCCGGTAAGAGTCGATGGAGTCGGGGAACTTCTGTTCCAGGGCGGGGCCCACGTCGGGCCACGTGTCGAAGTCCGTCGTGCCCAGACTGAAGGTCCAGTCGTCGAGGAACTTGAAGCTGTCCCCGGGCGTGTACGGGTTGGCCTGGGTGCCGATCGTCTTGCCGGGGATCTCTTCGGGCGTCGGCGCGATGGTCGGCGTCGCAGCGGGCGTGGTCGGGGAGGCATCAGCATCGTCGCCATCACCGGTGAAGACCCCAGACACGAACAGGGCGCCGGCGGCCACGAGGACGACGACGAGCACCGCGAGGGTGATGATCAGCGGTCGGCGCGACCGTCGTGGTGCAGGTCCGCCCGCGGGCGGACCCGTAGGGACCGATCCTGGGCGTGCTGGGTTGTCCCACTGCGACACGATGACACTCTCTTCTGCTGATGGATCGGGGCGAACGGGCTGTGCTGGACGAGGCGGTGCGGGTCAGAAGGGTTGCTGGTGCATATGGGTCTTGATGATCCGCCCGTCCTGCTGCCTGTCCGGGACCGGGAGGGGCGTGGGGGCGAGGGCCTCCTCGACCTTCTTTTCCAGGCCGGCCAGCGCGTCTAGCGCGGTCGTGTCCTGCAGGTCCATCCCCGCCGCGAACAACCGGATCGCGTCAGCCATCCCCACGACCTGGGCCTCGGCCTTGTCCACGACCGCGATCGTCGCCGAGCACGCACCCACATACGTCCCCGCGAACGACACCAGCGAAGGCACCGTGGACCACGCCTGACGCGCGGGCCGCATGGTGATCTTCTCCAGCTCGGTCCGAGCAGTGCTCAGCAGGTCCATGGACTCCTCGACCCGCGTGATCTTCGCGAGCAGATCCTCGACCGAGTGGATCTCCACCGTCCCCGTAGGGGCGGGTGCAGCCAGATCGCTCATGTCGGGTCTCCCTGTCGGTGGTGGGCAGTGCTCACCAGGTGCGGGAGCCCTCTCCGAAGGTTAGGGGACCGCGGGCACCACGAAGGGCCGGTCGGATGGAGAGAAGTCCCCATCGGCCGCTGCTGACGGACAGAGCCGTGACCTGCCGAGACTCGCGCCAGCGGTGCCGCCGGCACGGTCCTGGGTCTGGTCCCCGAGCCGTGCGGGACGCAGGACCCGCCGGGCTGGTCGCGTCGACAGCGACCGGCGTGGCCGGCGGTGAGATCCACCGTCTAGGGTGGCGGCGTGAGCACAGCCGAGTACCGCCGACCTGAGGTTGCCGTCATGCGACCGGTGTCGACTGCGTGAACGGTCGAAGGCAGGACGGGGACCGTGTCGAGGCTGGCAGGCGGCTCGCGCCCGCGATCGACAGTCTGCCCGTGGTCGCGGTGGCGGCGACGAGCTCGGCGGCGGCGGCGGAGTTTCCTCGGAAGGGTGTCCTCAGGCTCAACGTCGACCGCCCGGCCGCGAAGGTGCGTCGGGCCGTGCACATGGTGCTGCTCAGCTCCTTGGTCTTGGCGCATGTCCACCTCATCTATCCCGGGAGAGAGAGGACGGTCGCTCTGATCGGACTGTCCGGTGAGACCTGGGCGTTCGCGCTGTCAGCGCTCGTGATGCTCGCAGCCTTCGCCGTCATGGCCGTCGACGCGGAGTCGGTCGCGGCGTGGGAGATGTTCGCCGTCGGTGGTGTCGTCGCTCTGGTGGAGTACCTCCGGCTGGGGGTGGAGGTCGATCTGGCGATCGTCCCGGCGGGCTTCCTCTGGGTCGTGGCGTACTTCTGGCGCAAGATGCGGCACACGCGGCAGGCCCGGTGGCTGCGGTTGCGCCGCGTGGTCGACGATCATCGGCTCGTCGAGGCCGAGGTGGTTCGGCACCACTGGCAGGAGACGCACGGCTCGACCACGGTGCACAGGCTTCGCGTCGTTCTAGCGAGCTCGCAGCTGCCTGGCCAGGAGTGGAGCGTCGAGCTCTGGATCCAGAGACGTCAGCTCGATGCCGCGCCGGAGACCGGGGACCGGGTGCTGGTCTTCGTGTGCCCTGGAGATCTCGAGGTCGCCGTCGTCCGGCCGGTGCTGCCCGCCTGATCTGGGTGCCCGGGCTCTGGATCAGCGGAGCGTCGGGTGACTCTCCGCATCGTCCGTGGGCCGATACTCGGTGAGAGGTGCAGAGAGCGTGCGGTCGTACGACGTGACGAGTGTCGAGGCCAGCCCGTCCGTGCCTGCGTGGTCCGCGGCGACCTCGGCGACGCGCGCCTGGAGATCGTCCATGGCGCCGCGCAGCGCTGTGAGGGCCTCCCGGCTCAGCGCGGCCGCGGAGCGCGACCGCGCAGCGTCGGCAAACTCGATGTCGGTGAGCAGCCCGGCGTTGTCGAGGGTCACGCGGACCGTCCGCCCGGGCGACCATCGTGAGACCCGGAGAGCCGTGACGTCCCGCTCGAGCGCCTCCGCGCTCTCCACCTGTTCCTGGGCACGACGGCCCCACGACTCGATGAGCGCGAGGGACGCCTCATAGCTGGCGTCGGTGTCTGGCATCTGCGGCGTGCTCATTCGGGCTCCTTGGCGGCATCGAGGCCTGATCTCAGGCCAGAGCTCGCGCTGTTCGTCATCATCGTGAACCCCACCGGCACGAGGTCCTGGACGTTGGGTGTGTTGCGGTTCGCCGCACGCGTCGTCCCGAGCGGGACGAGGGGGATGTCGACGCTCTGGCGGATCCGCGCGAGGACGGGTACAAGCAGGTCGAGGCTGTTGTTCATGTCCTTGAGTGCCTGCGCGAGCTTCTGGAACCAGTCCGTGAGGTCCTTGATCCACGCCTGCACCTTCTTGACGTACAAGGCGATCGTCCGTGCGGCTTCGGGGACGACCCACGTTGCACCGAGCCCTCCGGTCAGGTAGATCCGTGCGGCCCAGGAGATGAGCTTCCCCACGAGATCGGCGATCGTCTCCCGGACGATCGTGCGGACGAAGCCCACGACGGCGCTGGCGCCGACCATCGTCGACGAGATCTGTGAGCACAGCGTGCCGACGCCGCCGAGGATCTGCGTGTACGACGCGACGAACGTCCGATACCCCGTGGCGGCCGGTCCTTCCCAGCCGGTGAGGGCGGTGGCTGTGCGCAGGGTGTAGGACTCGGCCGACTCGGTGACTTGGTCGGCGATCTTCATCCAGGTCTGGGCCTGAGCCTGCACCGCGAGCGCGTTTCCCGTCACCGAGTCGAGGGCTTCCCGCAGTGGCGCGAAGTACTCCATGGCGAACGAGGCGGCGCTCGCGCCGATGGCCGCGATGGGGTCGACGACGAACTCTGCGATATCCGTCGCTACGCTGGCGGCGCCCGCAGCAAAGACGAACGCACTCTCGCGTTCAAAGCTGTCCACGATGGCGATAGCCGGCCCGACGATCCGCAGGCCCTCCATGCAGGAGAGGGTGGACGGTGTCGTCGTCTCGACGATGAGGTCGTTCATGAGGTGAGCCGCGTGATGAGGGCTGTGAGACCACCGTTCGAGAGGTCGTCGACCTCGTCGTAGGCGTCAGCGGTGCTGCGCAGCCCTGAGGCGATTCCGCTGGTGGTCTGCGAGGCGGCGACGAGTGCGGCGACGCCCGCGAGCTGGACGGTCGTCGTGAACGGGACGAGGAACGAGCAGATGATCCCGAAGGCGTCCGTCGCGAGCGCGGTCGTCGCACCGGCGTCGAGGGCTCCCTCGAGCTGCTGGGAGATGTAGTCGACGTCTCCGGCGTGAGCACGTAGCGCCTCGGTATCGACCTCGAGCGTCACGAGGAGCCTCCGGTCGGGCGGGACGCCGGGTTGGCGAGGGTGCTCTGCATGATCCGGTCGAGGGAGTCGAGGACGCTCATGTCGTCGAGCGGACGCGCGTCCACGGCGAGCTGCGACTGGAGGGGGGCTGCCTGCTCCTGGACGTCCGTGATCGCCGTCCGCACGCTCGTCAGCACCTCGGAGCGCAGCTCGTCGAGCGGCAGGCCGACCGACGCCTCGGAGAACGCCAGGTCCGTGACGATCCCGCTGTGGTTCACAGTCGACCGCACCCCGGCCTGTGACGTCCCGATCCCGACGAGAGCCTCCAGCCGAGGGAGGACCTCAGCCGCGATCGTCTCCGTCTGCAGGGCCTCGCGCAGGTTCTTCTCGATGAGCTTCTGCAGCTCCGCGTGCTCGGCCGTCATGGAGCCCCCTCGTCGTCGTCCGTGCTGGCAGGCTCCATGGTGGACGACGAAGGACTCTGTGTGCGACCACCAGCGGTGGGGAGAACTCCCCGGGTCCTTCTCCCCCTGTGGACGGCGTCGCGGGCCCACGGAACCCCACTACAGTCTGAGTGCCGCTCACCAGGTCACCCTCTCGACGGCGAGACACCATGCCCCTGAAGATTCCGTCGAGACACAGGACGTGAGCGATGTATCCCGGTACTGTCCCGCCCGGCTCCACCGTTGACGAGCACCGGAGCCGGAAGGTGGCGGTACTGCTCGACGGAACGAGCCGCGCCGCCGCCGGGACGTCTGTCGCCGGGGTCCGGGTGGTGCTGCCGGCGTGAGCGGTCAGCGGTGGGAGGGGGATGGTGTGGGGGCGCGTGGCAGGTTTGCGCCTGCGTTCGACGAGCAGCCGGTCGTTGCCGTGCCGGCGGCCGATGCTGCTTCTGCTGCGGTGTTTCCACGGAAGGGTGTCCTCAAGGGCGATGTCGATCGCCCGGTCGCTCGTGTGCTTCGGGTGGTGCATACGTTGCTGTTCGCCGCCCTGATCACGGCGTTCGTGTGGTTGTTGTCACCCGAGAGGGAGAAGGCGGTCGCTCTCGTCGGACTGTCCGGGGACGTCTGGGCCCTCGTGCTGGTCGTGCTCGTGGTCCTCGTTTCCTTCGCCGTCATGGGTGCTGACGCGGAGTCGGTCGTGGCGTGGGAGATGTATGCGGTCGGCGGTGTCGTCGCTCTGGTGGAGAATCTTCGCGCCGGTCTGTGGGTCGAGGTGGCGGTCTCCGGAGCGGTCTTCCTGTGGGTCGTGGCGTACTTCTGGCGCAAGGTGCGCCTGACGCGGCGGGCGAGGTGGCGGCGGCTGAGTCAGGTGCTCGACAACCATGAGCTTGTCGAGGCGGAGGTGGTGCGGCATCGGTGGCTGGACAAGCCTGGCTCCAACGCGCTGCACGAGGTCCGTCTCGTTCTCGCGACTGCACTGGTGCCGGGGCAGCAGTGGAACGTGCAGCTGGTTGTCCCCACCCGGCAGGTCGATGCTGCGCCGGAGACCGGGGACCGGGTGCTCATGTTCGTGTGCCCGGCCGACCCCGAGGTTGCTGTCGTCCGCCCGGTGCTGCCAGCGTGAGCGTTGGTGGTCCAACCGCAGTCCGTCGGCTGTCAGGTCCACCGTCTAAAGTGGCGACGTGAGCACAGCCCTGTACCGCCGATACCGTCCTGAGAACTTCGCCGAGGTCATCGGTCAGGAGCACGTGACGGCACCCCTCATGCAGGCGCTGCGCTCCGACCGCGTCAACCACGCCTACCTCTTCTCCGGGCCGCGCGGTTGCGGCAAGACGACCTCCGCGCGCATCCTCGCCCGGATCCTCAACTGCGCGCGCAACACCCCCGAGACGCCGACCGACACCCCGTGCGGCGAGTGCGAGTCGTGCGTCGACCTCGCCCGCGGCGGACCGGGCAGCCTCGACGTCGTCGAGATCGACGCGGCGAGCCACGGTGGTGTGGACGACGCCCGCGAGCTGCGCGAGCGCGCCACCTTCAGCCCGTCGCGCGACCGCTTCAAGATCTTCATCCTCGACGAGGCCCACATGGTCACGGCCCAGGGCTTCAACGCCCTGCTGAAGATCGTCGAGGAGCCGCCCGAGTACCTCAAGTTCATCTTCGCCACGACGGAGCCCGACAAGGTCATCGGCACCATCCGCTCCCGCACCCACCACTACCCCTTCCGGCTCGTCGCGCCCGAGACCCTGCAGGCCTACCTCGGCGACCTCTGCGCGAGCGAGGGCATCGCCGTCGGCTCCGGCGTGCTGCCGCTCGTCGTGCGTGCCGGCGGCGGCTCCGTCCGGGACTCGCTGTCCGTGCTCGACCAGCTCATGGCAGGAGCGCACGAGGCGACCCTCGACTACGAGCGGGCCGTCGCCCTGCTCGGGTACACGCACGTGACACTGCTCGACGACGTCGTCGAGGCCCTCGCAGCACGCGACGGTGCGACGATGTTCCGCGTCGTCGACCACGTCATCTCCACCGGGCACGAGCCGCGCCGCTTCGTCGAGGACGTCCTCGAGCGGTTGCGCGACCTCATCGTCCTGTCCGTCTCCGGCGACGCCGCCCAGGCCGTGCTCCGCAGCGTCCCAGCCGACCAGATGGCCCGCATGCAGGCACAGGCGACGAACCTCGGCGCCGCCGAGCTCTCCCGCTCGGCCGACGTCGTCAACGCCGCACTGTCCGAGATGAGCGGCGCGACGTCCCCCCGGCTGCACCTCGAGCTCCTCTGCGCCCGGCTGCTCCTGCCCGCCGTCGACGACTCCCTGTCCGGCGTCGGCGCACGGCTCGACCGGCTCGAGCGCGGGCTCACCCATGCACCGACGGCACCTGCTCGCCCTGCGGTCGGGGCGCCGCCCGTGCAGGTCGTGCACGCACCCGCCGAGCGACTCCCCGCGCCGACACCCACTGCGTCGACATCCCCTGCGCCGACACCCGTGGCACCGGCTCCGGCAGCGGAGACGCCTCGTCCCACGCCGCCCGCGGAGGTGATCCCGCCGGCGGAGGCACGGCCAACGACCGCGCCGGACGACGGGACGTCCCCCGAGCGCGCCCCCGCCCCCGCCCCCGCGCCCGCCGAGCCCGCGCCTGCCGCACCTGCGACAGCTCCTCGCGTCGAGGAGCCGACCCCGGCCCCGGACCTGGAGCGGCCCGCCTCGCCTCGATCACCAGCTCCGGCGGACGTGCAGGCACCGGTCGTCGCCGCCGAGGAGGCACAGCGCGCCGTCGAGCCCGCAGCCGCCTCTGCCCCCGCTAGGCCTACCCCCGCTACGCCTACCCCTGCAGCCGCCCCGGCCCCCGCAGCCGCCGGTACCGGGAGTGCGGCGAGCACCGAGATGCTGCGTCGTCGTTGGCCGGAGGTCCTCGACACACTGAGCAGGCTCCGGAAGGCGACCTGGGCGCTCGTGAGCCAGAACGCGCAGATCGCCGACCTCACGGACACGACGCTCCACCTGACCTTCGCATCAGCCGGACTGGCGACGGCCTTCCGCAACGGTCCCGGCGCCGAGCTCGTCCAGCGAGCCGTCCGGGAGACGCTCGGCTTCGAGGTCCGTGTCGAGGGCGGTCTCGAGGACTCGTCGCGCACCAGCGGCACCACCGGCGGACGGCCCTCCGCGTCAGGCGGTACGTCCTCGGCCCAGGGTGCCGACAGCACACCAGGACACGGGCCAGGCGGCCCGGTCGGGCGGATCGCGGGAGTCGACCCAGCGGCCGCAGCCGCGTCGTGGGACGCCCCCGCGCGCCCCCCGGCAGGCGCTGGACCCACGCCCCCCTCCGCCACCGACCCGACCGCTGTGCCAGCGCCGCAGGGCGCCCACCCCCAGACCGCAGGAGCCACGGCCTCGGGCTCAGGCGCCCCGGCTCCCGGCTCGCCAGGTGCCGGCTCGTCGGGTCCAGGTGCGGGTGCGTCGGACGCAGCCCGTCGACGTCCGACGACCGGTGGATCGAGCGAGTTCGGCGAGGAACCGCCGGAGGACTTCGACCCGGGGCACGAGCCACCGCCGGAGACAGAGCGCGAGAGCCCGCGCCAGGCCGCGGAACGCCGCGTCGCCCGGTCGCGGCGCGAAGAGATCGAACGCACGCAGGTCGTCGACGACCCGCAGCCCGACGACGAGGACCTCGCCTCCTCCGGTCTCGTGGGTGCACCGCTCGTCGCCCAGATGCTCGGTGGCGTGGTCATCGACGAGATCCTCGACACCGAAGGCTGACACCGGGCCCATCCGGGCCCGGACCAGTCACGGATGGCGCAGGCGCGCGCCGACGGCCCGCCCGCACCCGGGAGCCGCATAGGCTGGGGGCATGTATGAAGGCGTGGTCCAGGACCTGATCGACGAGCTCGGGCTGCTGCCCGGCATCGGCCCCAAGAGTGCGCAGCGCATCGCGTTCCACCTGCTCGCGGCAGACGGCGGCGACGTCCGGCGGCTCGTCGACGCGCTCACCGAGGTGAAGGCCCGCGTCCGGTTCTGCGAGATCTGCGGGAACGTCGCCGAGTCCGAGCAGTGCCGCGTGTGCCGCGACCCGCGCCGCTCACCTGCAGTCATCTGCGTGGTCGAGGAGCCCAAGGACGTCGTCGCCGTCGAGCGCACGCGAGAGTTCCGCGGCCGGTACCACGTGCTCGGCGGAGCCATCAACCCGATCGACAACGTCGGACCCGACGACCTCCGGATCAAAGAGCTCCTCACGCGCCTCGCCGACGGCGTGGTGCAGGAGGTCATCCTCGCGATGGACCCGAACGTCGAGGGCGAGGCCACAGCGACCTACCTCGCACGCCTGCTCGGCCCGATGGGCCTGCGCGTGACGCGCCTGGCCTCCGGCCTGCCCGTCGGCGGCGACCTCGAGTATGCGGACGAGGTCACGCTCGGCCGAGCGTTCGAGGGTCGCCGCGTCGTCGGCGGCTGAACCACCCCGCACCACGCTGCCCGTTCCCGTACGTTCGCGCTGCGCCCCCTCGCCGGGGGACACTGGAGAGACGACGCCAGGCAGACCTGCCGGCGTCCGGAGCCTGGAGACGACCTGATGACTGACGAGACCACGCCGGAGCACGGGACCGTGGGCGACAGCCCGGTGCACGACGCGGCAGACCTGCGATCCGTGGCCGCTGCCGTCGTGCCGCAGGCCAAGCGCTTCCTCCAGACGTGCGCCGAGGTCGCCTCCGGCGGCGCACCGGACGCGGCGATCCCGCTCCTCCTCCTGGCGACGTCCGACATCCTCGGCGCCGGCGCCCGCCTGGGCGCGATGATCGACGTGGTCCCGTCCGAGCGCTTCGAGCCGGACGACGGCGAAGAGCTCGACCTCGACCCGCTGCGCGTCGGGCTCGCGAAGGTTCTCGACGGCCTCGACGAGTACGTCGAGGTCATCGACCCCGTCCTCGGCCCCGACCTCGGGGGAGCGAGCCTCTCGGCCGACCTCACGACGATCGCGTCGGCCCTCACCCAGGGCCTGCAGCACTACGACGCAGGCAACACCATCGAAGCCCTCTGGTGGTGGCAGTTCTCCTACCTGTCCTCCTGGGGCGAGCGGGCCGCGAGCGCCCTGCGCGTGCTGCAGCTGATCCTCGGTCACCTCCGCCTCGACGTCGACGACGACGTCGCGGCCGAGGCGGAGTACGACGCGCTCCAGTCCTGACGCTCAGGCGACGCGGGTCCCGCGGGCCAGCTTGCGCTGCGGGATCCGGATGCGCCGGACCGTGAGGGCCACGGACCCGGCGCCGAGCAGGACGTAGAACACGAGACCGAGCGGCCACACGGGTGCAGTCGACGGGTCTTCGTCCTCGATCCCGGAGATCTCTGACGGGCAGGTGGTGTACGGCTCGCCCTGCCCGGCACGCATCTCGCGGACGCCGTCACGGATCGCGGCGAGCGGGTTGGCGCCGTCGTCGCCGAAGACCTCCCCGCCCGGTGACGCGTCGGCCACCATGACGAACGGGTTGATGGCGAGAAGCCACCAGGTCCGCTCGGTGTGCACCTCGCTGCGCGTGTACGTCTCCCACACGCACTCGGTGACCTCGCCCGTGTCGGAGTCGTAGGCCGAGGCCTGCTGGACCCGGACGGTCTCCTCGCTCGTCATGGGGATGAGCGTGAGGAGGAAGAGGATGAACGAGAAGAACGACACCCCGGCGACCACGAGGTAGGAGAGCATCGTCGACCCGCTCGTCTTGGTGACGAGCGAGGACAGCGCGAGGCTGAACGCGCACACGACCGCGAGGATGAGGCTGAGCAGCAGCAACGTCGTCACGACGGCCAGGACGGGGACGCCGCCGGCGAAGAAGGCCCACACGATGAACGGGATGCTCACGGCGAGGAACGCGAGCGCGGCGCACCATCCGGCGAGGAGCTTGCCCAGGGTGATCTCCAGCGGCGTGAGGAGCGTGACCTGGAGGATGGCGAGGGTACCGGCGTTGCGGTCCCCGTTGATGGCGGTCGAGCTGAGCGTCGGGGTGACGAGGAGGCCGACGAAGAGGATGAAGAAGACGTTGAGGCCGAAGATCAGTGGGCCGGTCCTGATCTCGCCGTAGCTCGACCCGAAGGACGCGGCCGTGCTGATGAGGATCGAGATGCCGCCGACGACGACGAACCAGACGATGAGCGCGGTCTTCCACCGCGTCGACCGGATGCGCTGCGTGAGCTCGAGGCGCGCCACGGTACGCACCCCGTGCCAGGAGAGCGACCAGTCGCCGCGGTCGGCAGGTCCTGGGGCGGTAGTCCCGTAGGCGGACGGCTGGGCGGGAGGGTAGGTCACCGGCGCTCCTCGTTGAGGGAGAGATACGTCTGCTCGAGCGCGCCGCCCGAGGGCGCGAGGGACACGACGGGCACGCCGGCCGTGACGCTGTCGCGCAGCAGTCGCGACGCGGCCTCCTCGCCGGCGAGCTGGAGGACGAGCGAGCCGTCGGGCTGGTCGACGTAGGGGACGTGGACCGACCGCAGCCACGCGTGGAGGGGCTCCGGGGTCATGGCCTTCATCCGCCACGTGCGGTGGGCGGTGCGCGCGTCGGCGACGGACTCGCTCACCACCGTGCGGCCCCCGGAGATGAAGACGGCGTCGTCGACCATCTCGTCGAGCTCGGTGAGGATGTGGCTCGAGATGAGGACGGTCGTGCCCGCGGCGGCGATGGCTCGCACGAGGGTGCGCAGCTCGATGCGTGAGCGTGGGTCGAGGCCGTTGGCCGGCTCGTCGAGGATGAGGACCGACGGGCTGTGGACGAGCGCCCGCGCGAGGCCGAGGCGCTGCTTCTGCCCGCGGGACTGCACGTGCGCGGGCTGGTCGGCGAGCTCGGCGAGGTGCACGGTCGTCAGGAGCTCGGCGGCACGCTGCTTGGCGTACCCGGCCGGCAGCCGGTAGGTGGCCCCGGTGGTCTCGAGCACCTCGCGGGCCGTGAGCGAGTCCCACGTCCCGAAGACGTCCGGCATCCATCCGACGCGCGAGCGTGCCGCGTAGTTCTGGGTGACGGGGTCCATGCCGTCGATGAAGATGCGTCCCGCGTCGGGGACGAGCAGCCCGGCGAGCATGAGCATGAGGGTCGTCTTGCCGGAGCCGTTGGGTCCGATGAGCGCGGTGACGGCACCGCGTCGTGCGAGCACCTGGACGTCCTCGACGGCGCGCACGCTCCCGAACGTCCGCTGCACGCCCTGGGCGATGACGCCGTACTCGACCGGCGTGACCGTCGACGGGTACCCGACCGGGCCCTGGGTCGCCGTCGGATCGGCAGGCGTCTTGCTCAGCGACGGGTAGCCGGACGCCGTGTCGGTCGGCGGCGCAGGGGGCACCGGGATGGGCGGGGAGGGCGGCTCTGCGCTCGTCATGCCCAGAGCGTAGCGACAATCGGCACCGGAGCCGCCGCCGCGCGCCGTCGCCGTGGTAGGACTGGCCGGTGGACAGCGCAGGTTTCGAGATGGGTGGGCTCGACGTCGGTGCCACCACCCTCGTCGCCCTCGTCCTCGCCGGCCTCCTCGCGGGCTGGATCGACGCGGTGGTCGGCGGAGGCGGGCTCATCCAGCTCCCGGCGCTCCTCCTTGTCCCCGGGATCACACCGGTCCAGGCCCTCGCGACGAACAAGCTCGGCAGCATCATGGGCACCTCGGTCAGCGCGATCACGTACTACCGGCGCGTCGGCCCGGACCTGCGGACGGCAGGCCCGATGGCGCTCGCGGCGTGCGTCGGAGCGTTCGGTGGTGCCGTGCTCGCCTCGCAGATCCCGGCGGACCTCTTCACCCCGATCATCCTCACCGTGCTCGTCGGCGTCGCCGCGTACACGTGGCTGCGACCGACCCTGGGGCACACCGACGAGCTGCGGTGGGAGGGCAACGGGCACCGCTGGGCCGCGGCCGGGATCGGTGTCGTCATCGGCGCCTACGACGGCCTCCTCGGTCCCGGTACCGGGACGTTCCTCGTCATCGCACTCGTGAGCGTCCTCGGGTACGCGTTCCTCCCGGCCTCGGCGCTCGCCAAGATCACGAACTTCGCGACGAACGCCGGCGCCCTCATCTTCTTCGTCCCCGACGGCTCCGTCATCTGGGCGCTGGGCCTGTGCATCGGCGCCGCCAACCTCGTCGGCGCCTACCTGGGGGCGCGGATGGCGGTGGCGAAGGGCAGCGGCTTCGTGCGCGTCGTCTTCCTCGTCGTCGTGTCCGCGCTCATCCTCCGGCTCGGATGGCAGCTCGTCGCCGGCTGAGCCGTCGGGCACGGGCCTGCCGGCCCAGCGCCCTCGGTCCGGGATGCGGACCCGCGCGGGGCGTCGTGGCGCCCAGCGTAGGATCGTGGCTTCGGACAGCACCTGGTGGACGTTTAGATCAACGGGACCAGAACAGTAACGGAGCACATCTTCATGGCACTCATCGTGCAGAAGTACGGCGGATCGTCGGTCTCGGACGCCGAGAGCATCAAACGGGTCGCAAAGCGGATCGCGGAGTCCAGACGGGCGGGCAACGACGTCGTCGTCGTCGTCTCGGCCATGGGGGACACGACCGACGAGCTCATCGACCTCGCCCAGCAGATCACGCCGCTGCCCCCCTCCCGCGAGATGGACATCCTCCTCACCGCCGGTGAGCGGATCTCCATGTCGCTCCTGGCGATGGCGATCAACAACCTCGGCGTCAAGGCGAAGTCCTTCACCGGCCAGCAGGCCGGAGTCATCACCGACGCGGTCCACGGCAAGGCGCGCATCGTCGACGTCGTGCCCGGACGCATCCGCGAGACGATCGAGAAGGGCTCCGTCGCGATCGTCGCGGGGTTCCAGGGCGTCACGCAGAGCACCAACGACGTCACGACGCTCGGTCGCGGCGGCTCGGACACGACCGCCGTCGCGCTCGCGGCGGGCCTCGGTGCGGACGTCTGCGAGATCTACACCGACGTGGACGGCGTCTTCACCGCCGACCCGCGCATCGTCCCCAGCGCCCGGAAGATCGACCGCATCACCTACGAGGAGATGCTCGAGATGGCGGCGTCGGGCGCCAAGGTCCTCGTGCTGCGGTGCGTCGAGTACGCCCGCCGGTACGGCGTGCCCATCCATGTGCGGTCCTCGTTCTCCGGCAAGGACGGCACGCTTGTCACGAACATCCCTCCGGCCGTCGAGGCCGGATCGAGCGAGGTAGAGGTAGCGATGGAAGCCCCGATCATCTCCGGTGTGGCGCACGACCGCAGCGAGGCAAAGATCACCGTCGTCGGCGTCCCGGACGTTCCCGGCACCGCGGCCCGGACCTTCGAGGTCGTGGCGAGCGCGGGGGCGAACATCGACATGATCGTCCAGAACGTCTCGGCCGCGTCGACCGGGCTGACGGACATCTCCTTCACGCTCCCCGAGGGCGACGGCCAGCTCGCGATGACGGCCCTCAACGCGATGCAGGGCGAGATCGGCTTCGGCTCGCTCCAGTACGACGACCAGATCGGCAAGGTCTCGCTCGTCGGCGCCGGGATGAAGTCCCACCCGGGCGTCTCCGCGAAGCTCTTCGGTGCGCTGCGCGACGCCGGCATCAACATCGAGATGATCACCACCTCGGAGATCCGCATCTCCGTGGTCACGCGGGAGGACAGCCTGGACGACGCCGTCCGCGCCGTCCACACGGCGTTCGAGCTGGACGGAGACG
This sequence comes from Sanguibacter sp. 25GB23B1, assembly GCF_040012415.1. Taxonomy (NCBI): domain Bacteria; kingdom Bacillati; phylum Actinomycetota; class Actinomycetes; order Micrococcales; family Sanguibacteraceae; genus Sanguibacter; species Sanguibacter sp. 25GB23B1. The sequence continues at coordinate 47,317 of NZ_JBDYKL010000023.1, read as the reverse complement.
GCGAGGCCGTCGTGTACGGAGGGACCGGACGATGAGCGCGACCACCAGCGAGACCCAGGGCGTGGGCGGCGTACGCGTCGCCGTCGTCGGTGCGACCGGCCAGGTGGGCGCGGTCATCCGCCGTCTCCTCGACGAGCGCGGCTTCCCCGTCGCGAGCATCCGCTACTTCGCGTCTGCCCGCTCTGCCGGGTCGACCCTTCCGTGGAAGGGCGAGGACGTCGTCGTCGAGGACGCGGAGACCGCGGACCTCTCCGGCATCGACGTCGCACTCTTCTCGGCCGGGGGAGCGACCTCGAAGGCGCAGGCCCCGCGCTTCGCGGCGGCGGGCGCGGTCGTCGTCGACAACTCGTCCGCGTGGCGCATGGACCCCGACGTCCCGCTCGTCGTGGCCGAGGTCAACCCGGAGGCGATCGACGATGCCCGCAAGGGCATCATCGCCAACCCGAACTGCACGACGATGGCTGCGATGCCGGTCCTCAAGCCGCTCACGGACGAGGCGGGGCTCGAGCGGCTGATCGTCGCGACCTACCAGGCGGTGTCCGGTTCCGGGCTCGCCGGTGCGAGCGAGCTCGAGAGCCAGGCGCGCGCGGCTGTCGAGCAGGACGTCGTCGGTCTCGTCCACGACGGCAGCGCGGTGTCGTTCCCCGACCCGGTGAAGTACGTGAAGAACATCGCGTTCAACGTCATCCCGCTCGCCGGGTCGATCGTCGACGACGGGTCCGAGGAGACGGACGAGGAGCAGAAGCTCCGCAACGAGTCGCGCAAGATCCTCTCGCTCCCCGACCTCGCCGTCGCCGGGACGTGCGTGCGCGTGCCGGTCTTCACGGGGCACTCCCTCGCGATCCACGCGGAGTTCTCCCAGGCGATCACACCCGACCGCGCCCGCGAGATCCTCGCGGACGCGCCGGGCGTGCAGCTGACCGACGTGCCGACCCCGCTCGACGCGGCCGGAGCGGACCCGAGCCTCGTCGGCCGGATCCGGGTCGACCAGTCCGTCCCCGGCGGGCGCGGCCTCGTGCTCTTCGTGAGCAATGACAACCTCCGCAAGGGTGCCGCGCTCAACGCGGTGCAGATCGCGGAGCTCGTCGCGGCGAAGATCGCCGCTCGGGTCTGACGCACTCGACCCGAAGGACCGTCACCGCGGATGCGGTGGCGGTCCTTCGTCGTTCTCGCTGCGGTCCCCGGCGCGAGCAGGTCTTCTCGGCACGCGGGAGAAGCAGTCGGCGTCGGCGCTCAACGTTCTGGCCTCGAGAAGCGTCTATGTCAGTGACACCCTCCGCCGCGCCCGTGACGTCGCGCCGACCTCGAGGAGCACGGCATGATCAGCATCCTGCGCGACGCCCTGGCCGGGCCGGCCGCTCCGGCCGACGGGGCGAGCGCTCGGCCCACCCCCGCCCGCCGACGTCGAGCGACGATCCTCGTCGGCGCGACCTGCCTCGTCCTCGTCACGGCGGGTGCCGCCGCCGCGGGCCTGGACGTGCTCGGGCGCGGGAGCGCCGTGACCCTCGACCGCACCGTCTCGGGGGAGAGCCCTCCGCCCGCGCCAGGGACACCGGTAGATCCAGAGACGTCTCCGGTCGCCGCGCTCCCGGCGCTCGACCCGGCCGCAACCTTCCCGCAGTGCGGTGCCCCCGTCGAGTCCCCGCGACCCGACCCCGAGATCGGGTGGAGGGGCGGAGACGGCCTGCGCCACCAGCCGGTCGACGCGAGCGGACGGTCCGAGGTCTCGCTGACGCCGACCGCGTACGGGTCGTCGGTGACGGTCTACCCGACGACAGCACCCGCGCTCGCGATCGTCCGGGACGGGGTCGTCGTCGGCACATCGATGCCTGACGGGCAGGTCTGGGTCCCGGCATCACCGCCCCAGGACCTGGTCTCCGGTGACGAGGTGGTCGGCACCGTCCTGTACCGCGCGTGCTCGCCCGGGACGGCGGACGCTGGTCTGCTGCCTGCTGGTCACTACTCGCTCTGGGCGAGCCAGACGTTCTACGTCACGGAGCGCGCCGTCTCGCCACCCGGGGGTGGCCCGCTCGTCCCGGAGGACGCCGACGAGGAGGTCGTCGCTCTCTCGCGGGTCACCGATGTGTGGATCGGTGCGGACGGTGGCCCGGTGGCCAACCCCGGCCCGACGGCCGGATGGCCGACCGCAGTCCCGGAAGACGTCCTCGTCCAGCCGTCGGCGGACGCGCGCACGGTCGTCTGGGTCGACGCCGCGACGTTCGGCGACCCGAACCGTCGTGGCGTCGTCGACGAGGCACAGGAGAAGCTTGCGGCCGTGGGATACGGCGGGTCGCCCCTGCCGTTCATGTGCCAGAAGGACGCTGCTGAGCAGCTCGGGATCGGCGCCGGGGTGGTCGGCGGGACCGGTGCTGCGGTCGTCTTCGCGACCCGTGGTGAGGCTGCGGCCTTCGTCGAGCTCTTCGCGCACCCCGTGCGGGCGGTGGTGGAGGGAGTCGTGTTCTGCGACTTCTCCTGAGGTCGGGCTGACCGACCGACCCAACCTTTCGGCCCCGTCGAGCGTCTACCTCTGTGACATCCTCCTCCAGACCGACGACAGGCAGGCCATGGCTGACTGGGAGCACGACCTCACCGAGCTGGTGCGGACACGACATCGCGCGCTGGCGGGGCACGCGTTCTTGCTGTGCGGCAACGCCAAGGACGCGGAGGACCTCGTCCAGGACGCGTTGGTGAAGGTCTACGAGGCCGGACGCAGGCCTGGCTCGACCGCGAGCCCCACCGAGGCGTACGTCCGCCGGGCGATGGTCACGCTGTACGTCGACGGCTACCGTCGCAGGCGCCGCTGGTCCGGCGTCCGGCACCTCGTCGGTCAGCGAGAGACGCAGCGCAGCCGTGACGACGCGACCGTCGAGAGCATCGCCGTCGCCACCGCACTCGAGGCGTTGACACCCCGCCAGCGCGCCTGCGTGGTCCTGCGCTACTTCGACGACCTCACCGTCCCCCAGGTCGCGGAAGAGCTCGACTGCGCCGTGGGAACCGTCAAGCGGCACCTGCACGACGCCCGCAAGCACCTCCACGACCTCCTCGGCCCGATCGACGAGGACCTCGACATCCTCGGCTCCAGCCCTGAAGGTCCCGCCCACGACGCCCACCGCATGCTTCACGTCGCACCGACCCCGAGGAGCACGTCATGACCCGCAACCTGCGCGACGAGCTGTCTGCCCTGGCCGACGAGGGCGTCGGACAGATGTCCGCCCCCGACGGGCTCGCTGAGCGGATGGGTGCACTGTTCGCCCACGCCCGGCGCCGCCGTCCGGTGATCGTCGTCGGCGCGACCGTTCTCGTCCTCGCCTCAGCGGGAGCGGCCGCCGCAGGTATCGCCCTGCTCCGGGACGAGCCCCCGGCGTTCCCCGACCGGATCACGCAGGGAGCGGCTGCGCCCCAGGCGTCGACAGGCCTGGCCTGCGGGAGGGCACCGGGAGAGCTGCAGCCCTCCGTGGTGCCGATGGAGCTCGTGGCCGAGGACCCCGAGGGCGTGCAGCCGACGGCCTTCGCTGCTCCGCTCGACCCGGAGGAGCGGTCCTGGCCGACGGTCTGGGCGACCAGCACGACGACGGCAGACCTCGCCGTCACGATGAGCGACACGGTCGGGACATACCTCGTCCGGGACGGGATCGTCGTCGCCGCGCCCGATCGGGCGGGCACGACGACGGACACCACCGCGTCACCGGGCGTCGGCATCGCCACCCCGGTCGCCCCACCGGTCATGTGCGACGGCAGCGCCACACCCGCCGGGACGTACGTGGCGTACGGCTCGCTCGAGGTCACCGTCCACGGTGGCGACTCCGCCGGGACCTACGACATCGTGGGTGGGCCCTGGACCGTGGTGCTCGAGTCGACCGGAGAGGCGTCCGCGACCCCGGACGAGCCCCCGGCCTCGGTGCTCCCGGCGCTCGACCCGTCGGCGACGTTCCCGCAGTGCGGCGCCCCCGTCGTCGCACCCCGCCCCGACCCGGAGATCACGTGGACGGGCGGATACGGCCTGTGGGACATTCCGGTCGACCCGGCCGGACGATCCACCGTCTCGCTCACCCCGTCCGTCTTCGGCGGGACGGTGACCGGCTACCCGACGACCACGACCGCGCTCGCGATCGTCAAGGACGGGGTGGTCGTCGGTACGTCGATGCCCGGCGGTCCGGTCGGGGTCGCGGCATCGCCGCCCACGGACCTCACGGTCGGCTCCGAGGCCGCAGGGACGGTGCTCTACCGCGCGTGCTCGCCCGGGACGGCGGACGCGGGACCGTTGCCTGAAGGGCGCTACTCGCTCTGGGCGAGCCAGACGTTCCACCTCACCGAGCGCGCCGTCTCGCCGCCCGGAGGTGGTCCTGCCGTCCCGCAGGTCGTCGACGAGGACGCTCTGGCCTTCGCCCGCGTCACTACCGTGGCGATCGGCCCGGAGGGTGGGCCCGTGGTCGATCCCGGACCTGCAGCAGGATGGCCTGCCGCGATCCCGGAGGATGTCGCCCTCGCGGAGCCGGCCGACGCGCTCGCGGTGGTCTGGGTCGATGCGGCTGCGCTCGACGACCCGAGCTACGGCGCGATCGTCGGAGAGGCCCAGGAGAAGCTCGCGTCGGTCGGATACGCGGGTGCGCCACTACCACTCATGTGCCAGGCGGCGGCCGCCGAACAACTCGGCATCGCCGCCGGGCCGAACGGTGGAACGGGTGCCGCGGTGATCTTCGCGACGCGGGCGGAGGCCGACGCGTTCGTCGAGCTGTTCGAGCATCCCGTGCGCGCGGTGGTCGAGGCTGACGTGTTCTGTCACTTCAGCTGACCGCGACGGCAGGGGCCGCGACCGGATCCTCGGTCGCGGCCCCCGTCGTGAGCCGGGCCTTGCGCCTTGCGGACTACAGTGGTTCACTAGTTAGGTAACGAACCATTGGAGCGAGAGACGTGGGAGGGGTGACGATGTTCGACGGCCGGGACCCCATCTACCTGCAGATCGCCGACCAGGTCCGTCGCGACGTGCTCTCGGGAGCGATCCGTGAGGGAGAGCAGGTCATGTCGACCACCCAGTACGCCACGACGTACCGCATCAACCCCGCCACCGCTGCCAAGGCGTTCGCGATCCTCGTCGACGAGGGCGTGCTCTACAAGCAGCGCGGTGTCGGCATGTTCGTCGCCGCCGGCGCAGCGGAGCAGCTGCGACGCGCGCACCGTGCCGACTACTTCAAGGTCGTCCTCCAGCCCGCACTGGACCAGGCGACAGCGCTCGGCATCACGCCTGACGAGATCGTCGAGCACATCCGATCCGCAGCCGAAGGAGCGCGATCATGACGCACGCCACGAACCCTGATGCCACGCCCGTCGGCCCGTCGGCGGACCCCGTCCCGGGCTTCCGCCTCCAGATGGAGGACGCCCGGGTGCGCTTCGGTCCGCCCGCTCTCGACGGCCTGTCTCTCGACCTCGCACCCGGCGTCATCCACGGCCTGCTCGGCCGCAACGGTTCCGGCAAGACGACCGCGCTGTCGCTCGCCGCAGGCTTTCGCCGTCCGAGCGGTGGACGCGTCCTCGTCGACGGCGAAGACCCCTTCGAGAACCCTCGCATCGCCGAGGGCGTGTGCTTCGTCCGCGAGAGCGGCGACATGCTCACCGACGAGAAGGTCCGCGACAACCTCGCCTTCTTCGCGCAGATGCGGCCGGCCTTCGACCGCGAGTACGCCGAGAGCCTCGCGGACGTCTTCCAGCTCGACCGGAAGGCGAAGGTCAAGTCGCTCTCGCGCGGACAGCAGTCGGCGCTGGGCGCTGTCGTCGGCCTCGCCACGCGCGCGCCGCTCACCATCCTCGACGAGGTCTACCTCGGCATGGACGCACCCTCGCGCTATGCGTTCTACGACGCCCTCCTCGCCGACTACGTCACGCACCCCCGCACGTTCGTGCTGTCCAGCCACCTCATCGGCGAGCTCGAGCGACTGCTCGAGAGCGTCGCCATCCTCCACCGTGGCCGACTGCTCCTGGCCGACGACGTCGCGTCGCTCCGCTCCCGCGGTGCCACCCTCACCGGACCGTTCGCGGCCGTGGACACCCTCGTCCACGGTGCGCGGCTCACGGTCGTCAACCGGCAGGAGCTGGGGCGCACCAGCCAGGTCACGGTCTTCGGTGTGCTGCCGCCCGACGTCACCGAGCAGGCGCGGGCGCTCGACGTCGAGGTCGGCCCGGTCGGGCTGCAAGACCTCTTCGTGCACATCACGACGGACACCGAGGCCGACCGCACGGGGCAGACCGCCCCGGTGCTCAGCACCGCCAAGGAGGCATGAGTCATGAGATCCCTCGAACGAGCCCAGGCCGTCCGCTCCTTCAAGCGGCTCATGGAGGTCGAGCTGTTCGTCGCCGCCTGGCTGTGGGGCACCGGCGTGGTGGTCGTCGCCGTGATCCTCACGATCGTCGACCGGCTCGGCACGGTCAACGCGTCCGCGTTCTCCGTGGGGTCGCAGGTCGGCATGTGGTTCTGCTTCGCCATATCGGTCCTCGCGACGACGCAGTACCTCCCGATCCATGTCGCCGCGGGGACGACCCGCCGCGCGTTCGTCGTCGCCTCGATCGCAGCGGCGCTCCTCACGGCGGTCGTCTACGCGGTAGTCCTGACGACGCTCCTCCAGGTCGAGCGCGCCGTGTTCGACGCCTTCGGCTGGGCGTACAGCTATGCGGACGGTCAGCTGTTCAGCTCCACGGACCAGCTCCTCGCGGTCCTCGGTCAGTACGCGCTCGTCTTCGCCGGGGGCGGGCTCGGCGGGCTGCTCGTCGGCATCGTCTACTACCGCGGTGGCGCGGCGATCGGGACCCTCGCGCTCCTCGTGACGGTCACGCCGGTCCTCCTCGTGGCCGCGGTCGTGAACGACGGTCCGCCGGTGTGGCGAGCGGTGCCGTTGCCCGACGGCTCCGGTGCCCGGGTCGGGCTGGTGATCGTCATCCTCGTCCTCGTGACCGCCGCCTACCGGCTCGTGGCGCGGCGCGTGCCGATCACGCCCGCGATGGGGTGAACCGTCAGCGGGCGAAGCGTGGGCCGGCCGACGGGTCGGCGAGATACGCGAGAGTCCACGCGATCCGGTCCTGCGAGGACGGAGCGAGGCCCTCGGGCAGCGCGTCGGGGGAGAACCACCCGACCGCGAGCGACTCGTCGTCCGCGACGTGCGCGGCCGCCGCCTCGGCGGCGTCGAGCGGGCGGCACACGAAACAGAGGTCGACGTACTGCGTCTGGTCGCCGTTGTCGTAGACGATGGGTCCGGTGACGCTCAGCGCGGAGAAGGCCTCGACGTGCACGCTGACCCCCGTCTCCTCGAGCACCTCGCGGGCGAGGCCCACGGCAGGCTCTTCTCCCGGCTCGAGCACACCGCTGATGACGGTCCACAGGGCGTCGTCCGTGCGCTGGGCGAGGAGGATGCGACCCGAGGTGTCGAGCACCACCCCGCTCACTCCGGGCAGCCAGAGCATCTGGGTGCCGATGTGCTCGCGCAGGACGGTGATGAACGCAGGGATGGCCACGTCCAGAGCCTAACGCGCGCCCGTGTGCACCCAGGCGGCCGTGCTAACCTCGCACTCGTGACCGGAAATCGTTGGTATCAGCGCTTTACGCTGGCTCCTGGTGGAGCCGAGCGGGCGCGAGCCTGACCAACCTTCCACCCGGAGCCAGCACAGGGCCAGACGCGCAACGCGTCGTGGCCCTTCGTCATTCAGACGGCGGCTCCGGATACCGGCAGGCGTGCGCGGCTCCCGTCTGACGTCCTTCCCAGATTCGGAGCCTCACACCATGCCCGCTCATCTCGACTCCCACGCCGCCGCCGCACCGTCCGGCACGGACACCCCGAGCACGAACGACCTGCGTATCCGTGCGCTGGACCCGCTGCCCGCACCTGCACAGATGCTCGCCGAGCTGCCGCTCACGAGTTCGAGCGCCGCGCTCGTCGCCCGCAGCCGCGCCGAGGTCCGTGACATCCTGCGCGGAGAGGACGACCGCCTGCTCGTCATCGTCGGCCCCTGCTCCGTCCACGACCCGGCCGCGGCCCTCGACTACGCCCGCCGCCTCGCCGTGGTCGCCCAGGAGACGGCCGCCGACCTCTGCATCGTCATGCGCGTCTACTTCGAGAAGCCGCGCACGACGATCGGGTGGAAGGGCCTCATCAACGACCCCCACCTCGACGGCACGTTCGACGTGCACCACGGTCTGGCCCTGGCCCGCGAGGTGCTCCTCGGTGTCCTCGCCGAAGGTGTCCCCGCGGCGTGCGAGTTCCTCGAGCCGACGAGCCCGCAGTACATCGCCGACGCTGTCTCGTGGGGCGCCATCGGTGCCCGCAACCCCGAGAGCCAGGTCCACCGCCAGCTCGCCTCGGGCCTGTCGATGCCGATCGGCTTCAAGAACGCGACCGACGGCGACGTCCAGGCCGCGACGGACGGCTGCGTGACCGCCGCCGCCGAGCACACGTTCTTCGGTATCGACTCCGAGGGTCGCGCGGCCGCCGTCGCCACCGAGGGCAACCCCGACTGCCACGTCATCCTGCGCGGCGGCCGCAGCGGCCCCAACTACGACGACGTCTCCCTCGCTGCGGCGCTCGACGTCGTGCGCGCGGCGGACCTCGAGCCCCGCCTCGTCATCGACGCGAGCCACGGCAACTCCGGGAAGTCCCACGTGCGCCAGGCTGAGGTCGTCCGGGAGATCGCCGCGTCGGTCGCCGCGGGCAGCTCCGGGACCGCGGGGATCATGATGGAGAGCTTCATCGTCGCCGGACGGCAGGACCCGGCGCCGAGCGGCCTCACCTACGGGCAGTCCGTCACGGACGCGTGCATCGACTGGGAGACGACGACCGAGCTCCTGCAGGACCTGGCCGCGGCCACCCGAGCTCGCCGCGCGCTCGCGTAGGCGCGTCAGGCCCGCAGCGCGTCGACGGCGAGCACGACGTTCGCCGCCGTCCACGCGAGCGGAGCGACCGCGGCCGGGCTGCCGTCGTGGAGGACCTTCTCCGAGAGCGAGCCCACGGCGGTGCGGTGGTCGGCCAGCCACCGGAGAGTCGTCCGGGCGTAGTCCTGCCGGCCGCTCCCGGCCCCCGCCATCGCGAAGGAAGCCGTCTCCGGCGTCCAGCTGATGCCGTCGCGCTTCCAGCCCGCGCCGGGGGCCAGGCCTCCGGCCGGTCGCTGGAGCTCCGTCCTGGCCAGGTCGAACGCCTCGATGACCGCCGGAGGGGAGTCCGGCACGTACGGCGGCATGAGAAAGGTGACGGACGTGCAGCGGTCGGCCCCTCCGAGGTGGCGCGGGTAGCCGTCGATGCCGAACCGGTGGTGGATCGCTGCGGAGAGCTGGTCGGCCCCGCGGATCGCCGCGTCGCGGCTGCGGACGTCCCCCAGGGCTCCGAACGCGGCGACGGCACCGTGCAGCCCCGCGAGGAGGGGCGCGGCCACGCCGAGCGTCAGACGTGTCTCGCGGACCTCCCAGTAGTCGGGGGAGACCGGCGGGAGATGGTCCGGGGTGTCGATGCTCGCCAGGCTGAGCGCGAGCGAGCGGCTCATCATCGTCGAGAGCGCCTCGAGGTCCGAGCGCACGAGGTCCGCGTCCTGGCGCCCGACGAGCCGACCGCACGCCCACAGCACCCAACCGACGCCGTCGAGCTGTCGTTCGCGGTCGTCCGGCACTCCCAGACCGTCGGGCAGGTACCGCGCCTCGAACCAGCCGTCCCGGGACTGGACGTCCTGGAGGAACGTCAGCACGCCCAGCGCCTCCGCGTGGTGACCCGCGGCGGACAGCGCGGCGGCGACGTGCGAACCGTCCCGAGGCCACGTGTAACGCCACCGGGGTGACCAGGCGGCGACGCTCGCCCCGTTCGGCAGGAGCAGCGACCGGATGTCCAGCAGCGCCTGCTGGGCGAGGTCGGCAGCAGGCCCCGAGTCCTCGTCCGGGTGCGTCCACGGCGCGCTGCGCTCGAGCCAGGCGGACTCCTCGTCGAGCAGACGGGACTCCTCGGGGATGCCTGCGAGCACGCGGGTCGCCGGGACGACGAGGCCGGGGCTGCCGGTCGGCACGAGCATGCGGGTGCCGGGCCCGTCGAACGCCACCGACTCCGAGTACAGGCGGATCGTCTCGAAGCCGGCGGTGGGGCGCGCGGCCCATCCGACGCCTGCGGCGCCGAGCGCGGCGATCGACGCCCCGCCCAGGAGGAAGCCGCGCCGGGTGAGCCCCGAGCGCTCCTCGCCCTGACGTCTGGCCATGCAAGAGTCTCCCGTGATCGGTCAGCGCAATGGTCCCACACGTCGTCGTGCGGTGACCGCTCACGGCCCCGGACGCAGCAGAGGCCCTGACCGTTCGTGCTGGTCAGAGCCTCTGCTCTTGCTGGTCGGGGTGACAGGATTTGAACCTGCGACCTCGTCGTCCCGAACGACGCGCGCTACCAAGCTGCGCCACACCCCGAGCTGCTCTCCGCGCGCACGTCATCACAGACCGTTCGCTGGGGAAGCCTGCTCAGAATAGCCGACAAGTGCCCTCCGGACGAAACCGGCCAGGCATGCGGCGTTCGCCGGGGTGTCCGGTGCCCACCGAACGACTATCGAGCCGTCAACGTGAGCAGCGTGGCCTCCGGCCTGCAGGCGAAGCGCACCGGCGCGTACGGCGAGGTGCCGAGGCCGGCAGAGACGTGCATCCACGTGGAACCCGAGCCGCCGGGCTGGTCAGGACGCGCCCCGGGCCAGCCGTGCAAGCCCTTGACGCGGTGGCGGTCGAGGTCGCAGTTCGTCACGAGCGCACCGTAGAACGGCACGCAGAGCTGCCCCCCGTGGGTGTGCCCGGCGATCATGAGCTCTGCGCCGTCCGCGTGCATCTGGTCGAGCACGCGGCGGTACGGGGCATGGGTGACCCCCAGACGGAGGTCGACGGCAGGGCCGGCAGGCTCCGGCTCGACGTCGGGGAAGACGTCCCGGTCGAGGTGGGCGTCGTCGACGCCCACGAGGGCGATCCGCCGACCGTCCGCGACGACCACGTCGCGCCGGTTCGTGAGGTCCTTCCACCCGGCTGCGCGCATCGCCGACCCGAGCTCGTCGGCAGGCAGATGCACCGGCTCCACGTCGCGCCCCGTGCCCCGGGAGTCCGGGAGCAGGTAGCGGGCAGGGTTCTTGAACGACGGTGCGAAGTAGTCGTTCGAGCCCATCACGAAGGCGCCCGGGAGGGCGAGCAGGGGCTCGAGCGCACCGAGCAGCGGGGCGAGCGCGTCGCGGTGCGCCATGTTGTCGCCGGTGTCGACGACGAGGTCGGGACGCAGCGCCGCGAGGTCGCGTACCCAGTCGATCTTCGACGCCTGGGACGGGACGAGGTGGATGTCGGAGACGTGCAGGACACGCAGGTCGCGCTGCCCCGGAGGGAGCACGGGGACGGTCACCTCACGGAGCGTGAACATCCTCGTCTCGAGGTTCGCCCACGCCAGCCCCGCGAGGGCTGTTCCGACAGTGAGCCCCAGAGCCGTCGCGGTGCGGCGCACGCCGCTCAGCGTTCGTTCCCGTTGCCTCGGCCGTCGCCCTGTCCGTCGGCTGTCGGCTGCGCCTCCGGCCCTGCAGGCGCTGCCGGGGCCGTGGGGGTGGTGGGTGTAGGTGTCGGTGACGGGCGAGGCGCAGGGGGAGTGCCGATCTGCGCCTGCGATGCGGCCGCGAAGGGCTGGTCGGGTGTCCCCGCGAGCGCCTGGTCCATGAATCGCTTCCACGTCGGTGCGGCGATCGTCGAGCCCCAGACGATCTTGTAGGGCTTCCCGGCGATGGTGACGTTGCGCAGCACGATGTTCTGGTTGTCCGGGTGGCCCATCCACATCGCGGTGGAGAGCGCGGGCGTGTATCCGGCGAACCAGACGTTGCCGTTGTTCTGGGTGGTCCCCGTCTTGCCCGCTGCGGTGTGGCTCTCGAGAGCGGCATTCTTGGCGCCACCGTTCGGGCCGATCACCTGCTGCAGCGCGTAGTTGACGGCGTTGACGGTCGCGGTGTCGAGGACCTGGCGGCAGTTCGCCTGCGGGATCGGGAGCTCCTCTCCGTCACGAGTGACGGAGGTGATCGCGATCGGGTCGCAGTAGATGCCGCCGCTCGCGAAGGTCGCGTAGGCGTTGGCCATGGCGACCGGATAGGTCTCCTGGGTGCCGAGCGTCATGCCCATCTGGACCTTGACCGCGTCACCGGTCTCCGGGTTGGTCACGGCGGGGCGGAAGCCGATCTGGTAGGCGAGGTCGGCTGCGGCGCAGAGGTCGATCTCGCTCGACATGGTGGCGAAAGCGGTGTTGATCGAGAGCGCGGTGGCCTGCAGGACGGATCGCTGGCCGCTCCCTTCGCCGTCAGCGTTGCCGGGCTCCCAGGTGGTCCCGCGGAAGTTCGTGCACGTCGTCGCCTTGAAGTCGGCTCCGGTCCACTTGCGCTTGTCGGCGCTCACGGTCTCGAGGAGGGTGTGATCCTCTTTGAGCCACTCGGCGAGGATGAAGGCCTTGAAGGTGGAGCCCGGCTGGAAGCCGCCGGACCCGCCGTGGAGGTAGTCGGTGTTGTAGTTCACCGACGTCGAGCCGGGCGGTGGCGACGGTGCGGTCGAGTAGGTCCGGTCCTGCGACATGACGAGGATCTTGCCCGTGCGAGGCTCGACGGCGGACATCGCCGCGGCGAAGCCGTACGCGTTGTCCGCGGGGACGGCGGCGTTCACCTCGGCGTCCGCGATCGCCTGCTTGCCGAGGTCGAGCGTCGTGATGACGCGCAGGCCGCCGCGGTAGAGGAGCTCTGCGCGCTCGGCCTCGGTCTCGCCGAACACGGGGTCCTGGATGAGGACCTTCGTGACGTAGTCGCAGAAGTAGGCGGAGCCCCCGGCGCCTGCGCACCCTTGGGTGATGGGCTGGACGTTGAGCGTCGCGAGGAGGGGAGTGGCGCGAGCGGCGGTGTACTCCTCCTGGCTCACGTAGCCCTGCTCGTACATGAGCTTGAGCACGAGGTTGCGCCGCGCTTCCGACTTCTCCGGGTGGGCCACCGGGTCGAACGCGTTCGGCGCTGCGGTGATGCCCGCGATCGTCGCGGCCTGGATGACGGTGAGGTCGGCTGCGGTCACGCCGAAGTAGTGGTTCGCGGCGGTCTCGACACCGTTCACCGTGGCCCCGAACTGCGCGATGTTCAGGTAGTTCTCGAGGATCTCGTCCTTCGGCATCCGCTTCTCGAGAGCGATGGCGAGCTTGGCCTCGCGGAGCTTGCGCTCGATCGTCTGCGCCTTCGCGGCGGCGACCCCGGCGTCGTCGCCGGCCGTCGCGGCTTCCTCGATGAGGACGTTCTTCACGTACTGCTGCGTGAGGGTCGAGGCGCCCTCCGTCTCAGGGCTCGTGAGGTTCTTCACCACCGCGCGCGCCATGCCCTGCGGGTCGACACCGCCGTGGAAGTAGAAGCGCTTGTCCTCGGTCGCGATGACGGCGTTCTGCATGTTGATCGAGATCGACTCGAGCGGCACGACGATGCGGTTCTCGATGTACGTCCTGGCGAGGAGGGTGACCCCGTCGCTCGCGTAGATGTAGGACGCCTCGGAGAGCTCTCCGGGCTCCAGCTCGGTCGGGATCTCGTCGAACGCCTGCGTGGTGCCCTTCGCCACGGTGTTCGCCCCGGCCGCGACGGGGATGACGAGACCTGCGGTGAGCAGCCCACCGATCAGCGCGAGCAGGAGGAACATGAGCAGCAGCCCGAGGGCCTGGAAGACGTTGACCGAGTGCCGGGAGTGCGTGGCGTCGGACCCGTCGGATCCGGTGAGGCCCGCACCGAGCGCAGAGTTTTCCATGACGACAGCCTACGTGAGCCGCACACCCCCGAACCGGATGGTTCGCGAACCGGGTGTGCGCGTTGTGTGAGAGTCCGAGGAGCGTGGGCGACTCACGCACTAGTCTCGATCCATGGCACACACCTGGGAGTACGCGACCGTTCCACTCATCATCCACGCGACGAAGCAGATCTTGGACCAGTGGGGCTCCGACGGCTGGGAGCTCGTCCAGATCGTGACCGGCCCGGACGGCAAGGGCGTCGTGGCCTACCTCAAGCGCCCGACCGGTACCACCGAGTGAGCGCGGGACGCGGCGCGGAACCGGGCACGGTCGACGCCCGCCTCGCCGAGCTCGGCATCGAGCTCCCTGCGGTCGCTGCGCCGGTCGCCGTCTACGTGCCGGCCGTGCAGTCCGGTGACCACGTCTGGACGTCCGGTCAGCTGCCGTTCGTCGACGGTGCTCTTCCCGTCACGGGCAAGGTCGGTGAGGGGGAGGGGCTCGTCGAGCCGTCGGTGGCCGCAGACCTCGCGCGGACAGCGGCGCTCAACGCTCTCGCCGCCGTCGCGAGCCAGATCGGGTCGCTCGACCGGGTCGTGCGGATCGTCAAGGTCGTCGGCTTCGTCGCGAGCGACCCGTGGTTCACCGGTCAGCCCGGTGTGATCAACGGGGCGAGCACCGTGCTCGGCGAGATCTTCGGGGAGCGCGGTATCCACGCCCGCAGCGCGGTCGGCGTCGCCGTGCTGCCGCTGGACTCGCCGGTCGAGATCGAGCTCGTCGTCGAGGTCGCTGCGCACTGATCCCCGACACCGCCCAGACAGGCTCTGACGCCAGAGGGCGCGCCACCGGTGACGGGGCGCGCCCTCCGGCGTCGGGGATGCAGGTGGTGCGGACTCACGCGGCTCAGCGCGCGCGGCGCTCCAGACGGTCCACGTCGAGCAGCACGACGGCGCGGCCCTCACGGCGGACCCAGCCCCGGCCGGCGAAGTCGGCGAGCGCCTTGTTGACGGTCTCGCGCGAGGCCCCGACGAGCTGGGCGAGCTCCTCCTGCGTGAGGTCGTGGGCGACGCGGATGCCCTCGTCGACCTGCTCCCCGAAGCGCTTGGAGAGATCGAGGAGTGCCTTCGCGACGCGGCCCGGGACGTCGGAGAAGACGAGGTCGGCCAGCGCCTCGTTCGTGCGACGCAACCGGCGGGCCAGCGCGGTGAGCAGGTGCTTGGCGACGCCGGGGTTCTCTTCGAGGGCCGCGATGAGCGCGCCGTGCTCCAGCTCGTAGAGGACGGAGTCCGAGACCGCGCTGGCACCGAGCGACCGGGGGCCCGGGTCGAACAGCGACAGCTCGCCGAACATCTCGCCCGGGCCGAGCACGGCGAGCAGGTTCTCGCGACCGTCGCCGGAGCGCCGACCGAGCTTGATCTTGCCCTCGCGGATGACGTACAGGCGGTCGCCAGGCTGACCCTCCTCGAAGAGGACGTCACCGCGACTCAGCTCGATCTTCTTCATCGAGGCCAGGAGTGATCGCGTGTCGGCGTCCTCCATGGTCGCGAAAAGAGGAGCGGAGAGCACTACGTCGTCGTTGTCCACGGCGAAATCCTTCACGGGAGTAGCTGGAGGTTCTTGCGCTCCACAGTCTGCCCCATGTGCGCTGACTCACGGTACAGCCCGCAGCGCGGCGAGGCAGGCCGGCGCGGTTCGCGGCGTGGGAGGTCAGGACGTCAGGCTGGACAGGTGCATCGCCGCGATGCTGGGATCCTCGCTGAGCCGTTCGACGAGGAGATCGGTGGCCACCATGAGCGCGCACCGGACGCGGACCTCGTACGCGGCCAGCGCGTCGTCGGCTGCCCGGAGCCTGGGGAGGTCGGCGACAGGGAGCTGGTCGCCTGCTCCCTGCACGATGCTCACGAGGTGGTAGTGGGCGACGTCGGGTCCGGGAGCGTCGTCGCCGAGGTAGTGTGTGGCATCCCCGCCGAGACGCTCCGGGAGGACCGCCCGTGCGACCGTGAGATCGAGTCGCGCTCGGACGAGCCGACGCCAGTGCGCCACCTGGGTGGCTTCGTGCCGGAGCACCCTGCGCTTGAGGCGCAGCTCGGTGACATCCATGGCTCGCGGGTCCGGGGAGTCGTGCGCTGGCACCATGAACCTCCTCTCGGTGAGTCGCCAGTCAGATGTACTAGGTTCTCGGCAGCGGGCTGTCGGACCTTGAGCGTCCGTGCAGGTGATGTGGTGTGTCGGACGAGCATGGCAAGGAGGATGTGATGGGCGATGTCGTGGCGGGCGCAGCCGCCGGCCCCGGGCTGGCCCTCGTGCGTCGTGCGCGGCGCATCAACCGCACGCTCGCCGCGACCTATCCGGACGCGCACTGCGAGCTCGACTTCACGACGCCGCTCGAGCTGCTCGTCGCGACCGTCCTGTCCGCGCAGTGCACCGACAAGCGCGTCAACATCGTCACGCCTGCGCTGTTCGCGCGGTTCCCCGACGCTCAGGCCTATGCCGCCGCGAGTCTCGTCGAGGTCGAGGACCTCGTCCGGACGACGGGGTTCTTCCGACCCAAGGCCCGAGCGCTCGTCGGGATCGGCGGCGCTCTCGTCGACCGCTTCGACGGAGAGGTGCCCGCTCGGCTCGAGGACCTCGTGTCCTTGCCGGGCGTGGGTCGCAAGACGGCGAACGTCGTCCTGGGGGACGCCTTCGGAGTCCCCGGCATCACGGTCGACACCCACGTCGGGCGGCTCGTGCGCCGGTGGGGGTGGACCGCGAGCGAGGATCCGGTGCGCGTCGAGCGCGAGATCGGCCTGCTCGTCGAGCGACGGGAGTGGACGCTCCTGTCCCACCGCGTGATCTTCCACGGCCGTCGCGTCTGCTTCGCGCGACGACCCGCGTGCGGAGCGTGCCCGCTGGCGGCGCTGTGCCCGTCCTACGGTATCGGCGAGACAGACCCCGAGACGGCGCGGGCGATGGTCAAGACCGGCTGAGGCCGCCGGTCGGGAGGTCGGCGAGCCACTCGAGGAGGATCTCGTTGACGAGGTCCGGCGACTCCTCCGGCACGAAGTGCCCGGCGCCCGCGACGAGCTCGAACCGCAGGTCCCGGCACAGTGCGGTGCTGTCCACGTCCGCGAGGTCGGCACGGAAGAGGCCGTCCCGCTCGCCGTGGATCTGGAGGGCCGGCACCGAGATCGGGGCCCGGACAGCCGAGAGGTACCGCCGGCCGGAGCCCGACGGCATCGCGCTGGCGAACCATCGCAGCGCCTCGAGCGAGTTGTGCACCGCGAACGGCACCTGCAGCGCCGTGCGGTACGTGTCGACGACCCCGTCCGACCACGCCGTCGCGCCCCACTCCCGCAGGAGCTGGCCCAGGAGGTCGGTCCGTGTGAGGGAACGCTCTGGGAGGAAGGGGACCTGGAGCTGTGCGAGGCGAGCGACGCCGCGTCGCGTGAGGAGCGACCGGAGGGAGACGTGCAGCCGGGCGGGGTGCGGAGCAGCCACCGCTGCGACCGCGGTCGTCACCACCGGCTGCAGCGCGGCCATCGACCACGCCACGGAGCCACCGAGACCGTGGCCGACGACCGTCGCCCGCTCGGCCCCCAGAGAGCGGATGACCCCGGCGACGTCACGGGTCCGGGAGGGGACGTCGTAGCCGAGCGGCGGCTTGTCCGACGCGCCCGTGCCCCGAAGGTCCATGGCCGCCACGCGGTAGCCCGCCTCGCCCAGCGCGACGATCTGGTGGCGCCACGCCCACCAGAACTGCGGGAACGAGTGCAACAGCATGACCAGCGGCGCCTGGCGGTCGTCCGGACCCGCGAGCGCGACGTGGAACCGGGCCCCGTTCGCCGGGACGAACTCGTGGCGCCACGGCCCCGGGAGGAGGACGTCCGTGTAGTCGGAGCTCATCGTGTCGAGCGGTTCACTGGGCGACCCCGAGGGTGTCCGGCGTGTCCGAGCCCGAGGCAGGGTCGGTCTCGTGGTCGGCGGCGTCGTGCGCGATCGCGTCGGCCGCCTGCGCCGCGCGCCGGTCCTTCGGCGCGTCGAAGCGGTACCCGACGTTGCGGACGGTGCCGATGAGCTGGTCGTACTCCGGGCCGAGCTTCGCGCGCAGACGACGCACGTGGACGTCGACCGTGCGGGTGCCCCCGTAGTAGTCGTAGCCCCACACCTCCTGGAGCAGCTGCGCCCGGGTGAAGACCCGGCCGGGGTGCTGCACGAGGTACTTGAGGAGCTCGAACTCCTTGTAGGTGAGGTCCAGCGGGACGCCACGCAACCGGGCCGTGTACCCGCCCGCGTCGATCATGAGCTCGCCGGACGAGATCTCCTCCGGCTGGTCGTTCGTGCTGCGGTGCGTGCTGCGCTCGCGCGCGAGACGCAGCCGGGCGTCGACCTCCGCCGGGGTCGCGCTGTCGAGAAGCAGGTCGTCGGCGCCCCACTCGGCGGTGATGACCATGAGCCCACCCTCGGTGAGGATCAGGACGAGAGGCACCGTCAGACCGGTGGCCCGCAGCAGGCGGCACGTCGTGCGTGCGCCGACGAGGTCGCGACGCGCGTCCAGCAGGACCACGTCGGCGTCCGGAGCGTCGACGAGCGCCGACGGTTCCATGGGCAGGACCCGGATGCGGTGGGTGAGCAGTCCCAGCGCGGGGAGCACCTGCGCTGAACCGCCCGCGGTGGGCGTCAGGAGCAGCAGCTCGGCCATGGGGTCACCTCCTTCTCAGACAGCTTCTCGGTACTGCGGCGGGCGGCCCGGCCAACCCGCTGGTAGGCCCTGGCACCGCTCAGGAGAGGATTCTTCCACGTGCGAGGGCACAGTTCGGGTGGGAGGGCTGCATCTGGGACACTCGCACTGTGAATCTCTCCACGCGTGCTGTCGCCACGGCGTGTGCTGCGGCGGCGATCGCCGGCGGCGCATACTTCGGTTCCCTGCCCCTGCTCGGGGTCGTCGCGGTCCTCGTGGTCCTCTTCGCGCTCGGCTGGTCCCCGCTCCTCGGGCTGCCGACACCCGGCGGGACGTTCTTCGTCGTGGTGCTCGCCGGGCTGGGGGCGCTCGGGGCCGCCCACGTCACCTACAGCGAGCCGTGGCTGCGCAACCTTCCGCTCGTCGTGGCCATGGGGGTCCTCCTCGCCTTCATCAACGAGCTGCTCCGCGGCGACGGCCGAGAACGGCTCGTCGAGTCGCTCGTCGGCGGTGTGAGCGGTCTTGTCGTCGCCGTCTCCGCGGCCGGGTGGATCTCGGCGTACAAGACGGAGAACGGGACCGCGCTCGTGCTCAGCTGCGCCGTGTCGATCGCTGCAGCCTCCGCCGTCTCGGCGTCGCGGCTGCGGGGCCTGCCCAACATCCTCGCCACCGTCGCGGGCGCCGTGGCAGCCGGGGTGGGCGTCAGCATGGCGATCCCCGACATCGAGTGGATCAGCGGCGTGTGGACCGGGATCGTGACCGGCGTGCTCGTCGTGTCCCTGCAGATGCTCTTCCACCGCCTGCCCGAGCTCCGCCGTCCGCGCGCTGCGCTCGCGGCGATCGTGCTCCCCGTCGCCGTCGGCGGGATCCTCGTCTACGTCGTGGGCCGGCTCGTCGTCACGTAGCCGTCCGTGCGCGGACGAGGGCGGACGAGGGCGGACGAGGGCGGACGAGGGCGGTCGCGGCAGCGGCCGAGATCAGTAGACGATCGCCTGCGTGCCCGGTGCCATGATCTCCTCGACGAACGTCGGTGCGCCCGCGATGCGGACGCCGACGAGCAGGTCGCTCGCGTCGATGCCTCGCCGGACGGCGCACTGGGTGCAGACGGTGAGGGTCCCGGCCGCGAGGATCGCGGCCAGCAGATCCGTCAGCGGGACGGCGTGCTCGACCACGAGCTCCTCGGCGCGGCCCGGGACCGCGAACCACGTCGACTCACCGGTCAGCCACACGCTCACCTCGACGCCGGCCGCGATCGCGGCGGCCGCGACGGTGAACGCCTGGTTGGTGGTCTCGGGCGTCGCTGTCCCACCCGTCGACTTGATGACGAGACGCTGTGACGCAGTCGGATCTGGCTCGCTCATGCGGTCAGGCTATCCCGACGTAGGATGACGGCATGGACGTGCACATCATCGAGTCGATCTTTCTCGGGCTGCTGATCGCAGCGACGCTGACGATCACGTGGTTCTCCGGCTATGTGGTCTACAAGCTCTTCAAGGGCCAGCGCTGACCGTGGCGTTCGCGCTCCCTGACGGTCTCGCACCGGAGGTCTACCCGCTCGCCTGGCTCGTCGGCTCGTGGCGCGGCGAAGGTGTCGTCTCCTATCCCGGCATCGACGAGGCGGCCTTCGTGCAGGACGTCACCTTCGACCACGACGGTGGACCGTACCTGCGCTACACGTCGACGATCCGTCTCCTCACCCCCGACGTGCCCGAGACGGTCCCCGAGGACTGGACGGACGTCACCCGCGGACAGGTCGACGAGCTGACGATCTGGTCCACCGAGACGGGCTACTGGCGCGTCCCTCCCGAGACGCCCGACGACCTCCCCGAGGGTCGGACGCCGCTCGAGGTCATGCTCGTCGACCCGGCCGGCCGGCTCACCCTCTACCTCGGCGCGGTGGGCAACGGCCGCGTCGACCTCGTGAGCGACCTCGTCGCCCGCACCGCCACGTCGGTCGAGGTGACCGCGTCGAACCGTCTCTACGGTCTCGTCGAGGGGCACCTCATGTGGGTGTGGGAGCTCGCCGCCTTCGGGCATCCCCTGCAGTCCTACGCCTCGGCGAACCTCTCCCGTCTGGACACCTGACATGACGTACCGCAGCCCCCTGCTCGCCCGTCACGGTGCCGTCGCGGCCGGTGGTGCCGACGAGGGGGTCGCCTGGCACTACGGAGACCCGACCGCCGAGCAGCGGGCCCTCGAGCACGGCGGCGCTGTCGTCGACCTCTCGCACCTCGGCGTCGTCACGGTGACCGGCCCCGACCGGCTGACGTGGCTGCACTCGATCTCGTCCCAGGAGCTCACGACCCTCGCGCCGCGCGTCTCCACCGAGACGCTCGTGCTGTCGCCGCACGGTCACATCGAGCACGCCGCAGGGGTCGTCGACGACGGGACCACCACGTGGCTCGTCACGGAGGCCGCGAACGCACCTGCGCTCGCGGCGTGGCTCGAGCGCATGAAGTTCTCGCTCCGTGTCGAGATCGCCGACGTCACCGACGCCTGGGCCGTGCTCGGCGAGCCCGTCGACGCCGAAGGTGCCGAGGGCGAGCCCGTCACGTGGCGGGACCCGTGGCCCACGACCGCGCCCGGCGGTACCCGCTACGGACCGGCCGACGCCGAGCACCCAGGGACCGACCGCCCCTGGCGCCAGGTCCTCGTGCCCCGCGCCGACCTGCTCGACGCGGTCGCCGCGCGGGAGGCCGCCGGCTGGCGGCTCGCCGGCACGTGGGCGAGCGAGGCGCTGCGCGTCGCAGCGTGGCGCCCCCGGCTCGCGACCGAGGTGGACCACAAGACGATCCCGCACGAGCTCGACTGGCTACGGACCGCCGTCCACCTCCACAAGGGGTGCTACCGCGGCCAGGAGACGGTCGCGCGCGTACACAACCTCGGTCGGCCACCACGCCGGCTCGTCATGGCGCACCTCGACGGCTCCGGTCACCTGCTGCCCGAGCGGGGCGCTGAGGTCGAGGCGGGAGACAGGGTCGTCGGCACCGTGACCTCGGTCGCACGGCACCACGAGGACGGACCCATCGCGCTCGCGGTCATCAAGCGCAGCGCCCCGGTCGACGTGGACCTCTCGGTCGCGTGCGACGGTGGCGCCGTCGCAGCCGGTCAGGAGGTCGTGGTCCCGGGAGAGGGCGTCTCGACGGACCGGCCCGCCCCGCGCGGACCGGTGGCACGTGGGCTCTCCCCGCGCTGAGCGCCGCGGCCGCCCCGCCCGGGCCGGGGTGCCGACGCGTCGTCCCGGCGAGGCGCTGAGCTGATGGCGACGACCGCCGACGACGACGAGGTACGCGTGACGACCCGGCGCGCGCGGGCGTCCCTGCAGGTCCGCAGCCGGGCACGCCAGGGGCGGTCCCGCGTGCGGGCGTCGGCGGTCCCCATCCTCGTCGCCTCGATCGCCGTCACCGTCTCCTACGCCCTGGCCTACTGGATGTTCGGGCACCAGTACCCGTTCTTCGCCCCCGTGTGCGCCTGGATCTGCCTCGGTTTCACGGCCGACCGGGACGTCCGCCGGGTCATCGAGCTCGGCATCGGCGTCACCCTCGGTGTCGGGCTCGGCGAGGTCCTCGTCGGCAGGATCGGCACCGGTGCCTGGCAGATCGGACTCGTGCTCGGTCTCTCCGCGCTCATCGCGCGCTTCATCGACCGCGGTGCGCTCATGACCACCCAGGCGGGTGTCCAGGCGATCGTCATCATCGGGCTGCCGCTCGCGTCCACCGGGGGCGGGCTCGGGCGCTGGACGGACGCGCTCGTCGGGGCCGCCGTCGCGGCCGTCGCGACGGCACTGACACCGGGCGACCCGCGGCACGCCCCCCGGCGGATCGGCGCGGAAGGGCTCGTCGAGCTCGCGAGCACCCTCGACGCGATCGCCGTCGGCGTGCGGACCGGCGACCGCAACGACAGAGAGCGTGCCCTGCTCCGTGGGCGGGCGTCCGAGCCCGCGCTCGAGGAGTGGCAGACGGCCGCCCGCTCCGCGCTCTCGACCGCCCGGGTGACGGCCAACGGTCGCAAGTACCGTCAGGAGCTCACCGAGCTCGTCCGGACGGCCGTGCTCGTCGACCGGACCATGCGGACCGTCCGGGTCGTCGCGCGGCGCGCCATCTCCGTCCCGGCGGGTCAGGAGGTCGAGCGCCTCGCCGACCTCCTCGACCACCTCGGGGTGGCGACCCGCGAGCTCGCCGAGGACGTGGCCGCCGGACGGCCACCAGGACGATCGCGGGAGCTCATCCTCGAGGTCGCGGGCCAGGCGGACCCCGGCCTCCTCGGGAGCGGCGACTGGCAGGTCCAGTCCCTCATCCTCATCCTGCGCTCCGCGATCGTCGACCTCGCCGAGGCGGCAGGTGTCGAGCCGCAGGAGGCGCGCGACGCCCTCGCGCCGATGTGAGACAGCCGCCTCGGACACGACCGGTCACGGACGGGTGGACCGCATAGGCTGTCGCCATGTTCGCCAGCCTCCAGTTCTACCTCCTGGGCCTCATCACGATCGTCCTCTTCGCCGCAGAGGCGTTCGCCCTCGTCGACGCCCTGCGCCGACCGGGTCCCGCGTTCGTCAGCGCCGGCAAGCGGACCAAGATGTTCTGGTCCCTCGTGCTGGGCGTCGCCGCGGCCCTCGGGTTCATCGGTCTCTACCCGCCGCTCGGTGGCGGGTACCTCGGGCTCATGGCGCTCTTCGTCGTCATCCCCGCGATCATCTACCTCACGGACGTGCGCCCAGCCGTCGGTGGCTACCGCGGCCCGCGCGGAGGCTCGGGACCACAGGGGCCCGGCTCCCGCGGCGGGTGGTGACGTGCGCGCCGTGCTGCAGCGCGCCTCGCGCGCGTCCGTCACGGTCGACGCCGAGGTGCTCTGCGCCTTCGACGAGCCGTGCCTCGTCGCCCTCGTCGGCGTGACCCACGGTGACGGGCCGGTCGAGGTCGAGACCATCGCCCGCAAGATCGCCGAGCTGCGGATCTTCGACGGCGAGCTCGGTGCTGTGGACATCGGTGCGCCTGTCCTCGTCGTGAGCCAGTTCACCCTCTACGCCGACACGAAGAAGGGCCGCCGCCCGTCGTGGAACGCGGCCGCGAAGGGTGACGTCGCGGCACCGCTCGTCGATGCCGTCGCGGCGGCGCTGCGCGGGCGCGGGCTGCGCGTCGGCACCGGTCGTTTCGGCGCGCACATGGCGGTCGAGCTCGTCAACGACGGCCCCGTGACGATCGTCCTCGACGCGTGAGCGGGACGCTGCGCATCGGGCTCGTCATCGACGACTCGCTCGACAGGCCCGACGGCGTCCAGCAGCACGTCCTCACCCTGGGCGCCTGGCTCACCTCCCAGGGGCACGAGGTCCACTACCTCACGAGCACGACGCGCCGCTCGGACCTCGAAGGCGTCCACTCGCTCGCGCGCAACCTGCGCCTGCGGTTCAACGGCAACCGGCTCGGCATCCCCCTGCCCGCGCCCGCTAGCGGCATCGATGCGCTCCTGCGCGCGACCCCCTTCGACGTCCTGCACGTGAACATGCCGTACAGCCCGCTGCTCGCGGGCCGGGTCGTGTCGCGTGCACGGCCCGGGACGGTCGTGGTCGGCACCTTCCACATCCTTCCGTGGACGTTCCTCACGCACTGGGGGACGCGTCTCCTCGGGCTCGTCCAGCGCCGGCAGCTGCGCCGCTTCGCTCGCGTCGTCGCCGTCTCGCGCCCTGCGGCCGACTTCGCCGCCGAGGCGCTGCGGGTCGACCCCGTCGTCATCGGCAACCCCGTGGACGTCTCGCGGTTCTCGCGCGCACGGGACGCCGAGCGCGCCGGCAGGGTGGGTGCGCCCGAGCCGGACGCGCCGGTGCGGATCGTCTTCCTCGGCCGTCTCGTCGAGCGCAAGGGCGCCGCCGAGCTCGTCCGGGCCGTCGTCCGCATGCGGGAGCTGACCACCCGCCCCGTCCACGTGGTGCTCGGCGGGACGGGCCCGCTCAAGGAGTCGCTCGAGGAGCTCGTGCGCGAGGGCGGCCTCGACGGGACGGTCGAGCTCATCGGCTACGTCACCGAGGAGGACAAGGCAGCCCTCCTCGCCGGGGCCGACGTGGTCGCGCTGCCTTCGACCGGTGGCGAGAGCTTCGGCATCAGCGTCGTCGAGGCGCTCGCCGCCTCGCGCGGCGTGGTCCTCGCGGGCGACAACCCGGGCTACCGCACGGTCATGGACGGTCTCGAGGACCAGCTCGTCGACGCGACGGACGTCGGTGCCTTCGCTGCGCTCCTCGCGCGGTTCGTCGACGACGCGGACGCGCGCGCCGCCGCGAGCGAGCGGCAGGTCGCCGCAGCAGCCCGCTTCGACGTCGAGGTCATCGGCACGGCCGTCCTCGACGTCTACCGGGCCGCAGGTGCGACGGGCCGGTAGCGGCTCGGTCTAGCGCCTCGCCGAGCGCCGCTTCGTCCGGTACGCCCCGGCGAGGACGCCGAGGAGGAAGATCAGGGAGAGGATCAGCCACAGCGGCGAGGTGACCGTCGCCCAGAACAGGTGGATCGTGACGTCGCCGCGGTTCTGCGCGACGAAGACGACCACGAGGACGACGACGAGGATCGGCACCCAGCGTCGGGCGACGAACCGTCCGACGGAGGAACCGGACTCCGGTGCGTCCGTCTCGAAGCTCTGCATCCTGGTGCCCCCTCTGCGGGTGCGACCACCCGGCGACTCGACCTCTCTCAGTGATACACCCCTCGCGGGGCGAGTGCATCAGGGGTTCTCGCCGGGGGCGCGGCGCCCCGTCGTCTCGAGGCGCACCTCGCCGCGCGCGACGACCGCTGCCACGTGGGTGTCGTCCTCCCACGTCGAGAAGGCCCAAGGCCCGTGCCGACCGGGCGGCGCCCCGTGGTCCACGTCGAGGTCCGCGAGGGCGTCGAGCGTGCCGACCCCCACCTTGAGGAGCGCCTCCTTACGGACCCAGAGGCGGGTGAACGCGAGCTCGGGGTCGTCGTGCGAGCGGACGAGCTGCTGCTCGGCGGGCGAGAGCGTCAGCGCGAGCAGCGCCGGCGTCGTGCCGGGCGTCGACCCGGCGGTCCGCCGGGACTGGACGTCGATGCCGACGGGTTCCCACCCGGCGACGGCCGCGACGCGACCGGCAGAGCGGGACAGGCTCACGTGGAGACCCGGCACCCCGTCGATCTGCGGCACCCCGTGCTCAGGGCTGCCGCACGCGGGGCAGCGGTGCACGAGGACGAGGCTCGCGGCCTCTCGGTGGCGTCCGGTCGACGCGAGCATGCGCGCTGCGCAGGCGCGCACGAGCGAGTGCGCCGCCGTGAAGTCCCGCTGGTCCTCGGCGTCGAGCAACGACCCCAACCGAGCAGACTCCGCTGGGGTCAGGGGCACAGCGGTGGCGACGTCGACCGACCGCGCGATCATCGCGACGGGCGCCGCTCGTGTGGTCACGCCCCGATTGTGCGCCGTCGTCGAGGTGCGAGCAAGGACGCTTCCGTGCGCGGGTCGAACGGCCCTGCGCGGACCGTGCCGGAGTCGGTAGGGTCCAGTGTGGGCGCGCGCGAGCGCGACCCCACCACCGCAGCGCGACACCTGACGTGACCGCAGACCTTTCGAAGGGGAGTCCTCGTGACCTCACACGACCTGACCGCAACGGCCGCCTGGAGCGCGCTGGAGGCCGAGCACGCCGAGCTCGCCACCACGACGCTCCGCGAGCTGTTCGCCGCCGATCCCGAGCGGGGCGAGCGACTCACCGCGGACGGCGTCGAGCTCCACCTGGACTACTCGAAGAACCTCGTCACCGACGCGACGATGACGAAGCTCGTCGACCTCGCGGTCGCCTCCGGGCTCGAGGCGAAGATCGCCGCGATGTTCGCTGGCGAGCACATCAACATCACCGAGGACCGCGCCGTGCTGCACACCGCGCTGCGCCTCCCGCGAGACGCGACGCTCGTCGTCGACGGCCAGGACGTCGTCGCGGACGTCCACGCGGTGCTCGACTCGATGTCCGCCTTCGCGGACAAGGTCCGTTCGGGGGAGTGGACGGGTCACAGCGGCAAGCGCATCACGACGGTCGTCAACATCGGCATCGGCGGCTCCGACCTCGGGCCCGTCATGGCGTACGAGGCGCTGCGCGACTACGCCGACCGCGGCATCGAGTGCCGCTTCGTGTCGAACATCGACCCGACCGACGTCTTCGAGACGTGCCGCGGGCTCGACTACGAGAGCACGCTGTTCATCGTCGCGTCGAAGACGTTCGGCACGCAGGAGACCCTGACGAACGCGCGCACCGCGCGCGACTGGCTCGTCGAGGCGTACGACGGCGACGCCGCAGCGGTCGCCAAGCACTTCGTGGCCGTCTCGACGAACGCCGAGCGCGTCGCCGACTTCGGCATCGACACCGCGAACATGTTCGGCTTCTGGGACTGGGTGGGCGGCCGGTACTCGTTCGACTCCGCCGTGGGCCTGTCGATCATGCTGTCGATCGGCCCGGACGGGTTCCGCCAGATGCTCGACGGCTTCCACGCGATGGACGAGCACTTCCGCACGGCGCCGTTCGAGGAGAACGTCCCCGTCCTCATGGCGCTGCTCAACGTCTGGTACAACAACTTCTTCGGCACCGGCAGCCACGCCGTGCTCCCGTACAGCCAGTACCTGCACCGCTTCGCCGCCTACCTCCAGCAGCTGACGATGGAGTCCAACGGCAAGTCCGTCCGCGTCGACGGGACGCCCGTCTCCGAGCGTGCCGCCGGCGGCTTCGCGGGCCAGACCGGCGAGATCTTCTGGGGCGAGCCCGGCACCAACGGCCAGCACGCGTTCTACCAGCTGCTCCACCAGGGCACGAAGATGACGCCCGCGGACTTCATCGGCTTCGCCGTGCCGAACCACGACCTGGGGGAGATGCACGACCTCCTCATGTCCAACTTCTTCGCCCAGACGGCGGCGCTCGCGTTCGGCAAGACGGCCGAGGAGGTCGCCGCCGACGGGACGCCCGCCGCGATCGTCCCCCACCGGGTCATGCCAGGGAACCGGCCCACGAACACGATCCTCGCCGAGAAGCTCACTCCCTCGGTGCTCGGCCAGCTCGTCGCGCTCTACGAGCACATCACGTTCACGCAGTCGGTGCTCTGGGGCATCAACGCGTTCGACCAGTGGGGCGTCGAGCTCGGCAAGGTCATGGCCAACCAGCTCGCGCCGAAGCTCTCGTCGGCCGAGAAGCCGGCCGACGACTCGGACGCGTCGACCAACGCGCTCATCGCGCGGTACCGGAGCCTGCGCGGGCGCTGAGCCCCCACGGGTCAGCGTCCGGCGCGCAGCACCTCGAGCCGGACCGGCCCGGCAGCCGCGACGGCGGCGACGTGCTCGTCGTCGGACCAGTCGACGAGCACGTGGTCGCCCCACTGGTGGGGCGACCCGGTGCCTGGCGTGCCGCGCAGCGGGACCGCGGACAGATCGACGTCCGACAGGCGGTCGAGGGACACGGCACCGATCTTGACGAGCGCCTCCTTGCGCACCCACAGCCGGAGGAAGTCTCCCGACGGGTCGTCCGACGTCCGCAGGCCGTCCTGCTCGGCGGCGCTCATGGTGGCGGCCCAGAGGGACTCGGTCGTCGGGACCGGCCGGACGCGAGGCTCGATGTCGACGCCCACGGGCGACCAGGCGGCCGCGGCGGCCACCGCACCGCGGGCGTGGGACAGGCTCAGGTGCAGCGCCGGGTGGTCGTCCGCGCTCGGGCGTCCGTGCCCGTCCTCGCCGCAGGAGGCGCACCGTTGCACCAGTCGGACCGGGGGGGACCCCGGAGGCAGGAGCCGGGCGGCGGCACGGCGTACGAGGAGATGGCCGGCGAGGTAGTCGCGGCGGTCGTCCGGGGAGCGGAACCGCGCCGCCCGTCGGGTCTCGTGCGGAACCAGGGTGTCCGCGATGGGCACGGTGCCCCGGAGCAGCTGACCGTCGGCGCCCTCGACCAGGCCCGCGAGGACGTCCCGCGTGCGCGCGACGAGCGCGACACCCGAGCGCCCAGCGGTCTCACTCATCGTCGAGAGCGGCGACGAGCTGGCTCCGGCTGCTGATCCGCAGCTTGCGGTAGATCGCCGTGAGATGAGACTCGACGGTCCGTTGCGCGAGGAAGAGCTCGGCAGCGATCACCTTGTTGGTCGCGCCGTCCCGGGCGAGCCCGGCCACCCTCAGCTCGGCCTCCGACAGGACGGACACGCGGATCCGTGGGCGCCCACCGGTGTCGATGAGCGCGGACCGTGCCCGGCCGGCCAGGACGGTGGCGCCGCACGACTCCGCCAGGCGCGTCGCGAGCGCGAGGTCGTTCCGTGCGCCGCCGGCGTCGCCGAGAGTGCCCAGGACCGTCCCTCGCGCGAACCGCACCCGCGCCAGGACGAGCGGGCGCTCCGCCTCCTCGACGAGAGCCACGGCCTCGTCGAGGTGCTCCATCGCGCGCCGGGGAGGGAGGAGCTCAGCGAGGTGGTGCAGCGTGGTGGCCAGCGTCGAGGGAGCGTCCCACCGACGGGCGAGCTCGAGCTGGCGCCCCAGGACGACGAGCGCCCCCGCCCGGTCCCCGGTGCGGTCGAGCGCGAGCGCCTCGACGACGCGCCAGTCCGCGACGGCAGGGTTGGAGCAGCCGATGCTCTCGAGGGCGGCGCCGGCACCCCGTGCGTCGGACAGCGCGCCGCGGTAGTCCTCGAGCCCCAGCCGGAGCCAGGCCCGCTCGTTGCGCAGGATCTGGGCGAGCCAGATGTCGGCCAGCGGGTCCGAGCCCTTCGCGCGCCGGACCGCGTCGAGCGCCTGGTCCGTCTCGCCGATCTCCCGGAGGACCGGGAGGAGCGTCACGAGGTGCGCATGGCGCCAGTTGCCCCACTGCTCCCCGTCGACCGCACGGGCGGCCTCCTCGGCGAGCCTGCCCGCCTCGACCAGCCAGCCACGACGCAGGGCGACGAGCCCTTGCATCCACAGGGCGATCGACGTCGCGAGCCGCGAACCGCTCGTGCGGGCGTCGACGAGCGCGTCCTGGTAGAACATCGTGGCGCCGGCGAGGTCGTCGGCCCACACGAGCACCGCGCCCGAGACGAGGAGACCCACGGACCGCTCGTCGGTCATCCGGGGACCACGGGCGACGGCCGGGGCGAACATGTCGAGGACGTGCGAGGCCGGCTCGCACGCCCAGGCGTCGCGGAACGAGGCCGCCGCGCGAGCCATGTCGTCCGCCCGGTCGCCCAGGGCCGGCACGCCCCGGCCCGGCGCGGGCCCGGTGACGCGCGGCAGCGCGGTCCGTACCTGCCGGTGCACCCTGCTGTCGCCCAACGACACGAAATAGGTCTCCGCCTGCAGGGTCCGGATGAGGACGTCGTCGGCGTCGAGGGGGGACGACTCGATCTCCTCGAGGAGCAGCGCGACGGCCGCCGAGGTCGCCCCGAGGACTGCATGGGCGTGGCTGAGCTGCAGCGTGAGGCGTGCACGGTCTGCCGGGTCCACCGCCAGGTCGCGCGCCTCCTGCAGGTGGTGCAGCGCGGACGGCCCGTCGAAGTGGAGCTCGGCGTTGCCGAGGTTCGTGAGCAGGCGCTGCCGACGCCCCGGCTCGTTGTGGGCGCGCAGCGCGCGGTGCAGGAGCACGGCCGCGTCCTCGGGGGAGGTGGCCGTCGACGCCGCCGCCTCGAGGACGTCGACGTCCGACGCGCGGCCCGGCAAGGAGGTCCGCACCAGGTGCTCGGCGACGTGCGCGGTCGGCGCGCCCTGCGCGAGAAGGAGGTCCGCTGCAGCCCGCTCCACCTGCTCGCGCACGCGCGCGGGGAGGTTCTCCCGCATCGATCGCGCGAGCACGGGCGGGACCACCAGCACCTCGTCCTCCTGGACGAGGCCGAGCCGGCGGGCGGTGCGCAGGTCCTCCTCCCACCCCGTCTCGGTGGCGGGGAGCAGGCGCTGGGCCTGGTCCCACGGGACCGGTCGACGCAGGACCGAGAGCAGGCCCACGAGCCGCGCGACGTCTCCGGGGAACGGGGCCGAGCGCCCGGCGACGACGGTCGCGAGGTGCACGGGCCAGGATCGACGCGCGGTCGCCGCGAGGTGCCGTGGTGATCGTCGGCCCTCCGACCGCAGCAGGTCGACGACGACCTTGACGCACAGCGCCCTCCCACCCGTCTGCTCCATCACGGCGTCCACGGTGGCGGGCTGGGCGGCCGACGGCCCGGCCACCTCCGCGAGGAGGTCCCGGACGTCCTCCGGCGTGAGGGCGGGGGGAGCGTCCACGACGGCCTCGTGGTCACCGATGATGCGCTCGAGGCGCTCCGCGTGGGGCGTGCCGACGCCGCGCACGGCACTGAGGACGACGGTGAGGGGCGTGCTGCTGCGTCGGCGCAGGGCATAGGCCAGGAAGTCGAGCGTCGCCTCGTCCGCCCAGTGGGCGTCGTCGAGCACGAGGAGTGGGTGCCCTTTCTCGCCGAGCCGGGCGAGTGCAGCGTGGAGTGCGCGGAACGTCTCCTTCGTCGACCGTGCTCCGCCGCCGGTCGTCTCGGGGTCCGTCGCTCCGCCGAGGAGCTGCTGGACCACCCCGTAGGCCACGTCCGACTCGTCGGGGCTGCAGCGGGCGACGACGGGCTGCAGGCCGTGGATCTTCTCCGCCAGCAGCACGAGGTGGTTGAGCTGGTGGGTCTTGCCGCTCCCGAGGG
Organism: Sanguibacter sp. 25GB23B1; assembly: GCF_040012415.1. Lineage (NCBI taxonomy): Bacteria > Bacillati > Actinomycetota > Actinomycetes > Micrococcales > Sanguibacteraceae > Sanguibacter > Sanguibacter sp. 25GB23B1. The sequence continues at coordinate 16,298 of NZ_JBDYKL010000023.1, read as the reverse complement.
GACCGTCGACGACCACGACAGCCGGATACGCGTCGACGTCCCGCTCGACGACGAGGGAGAGCCCAGCACACATGATCACGCTCAGATCCCCCTGAATCGGCCGCCGGTCGAACGCCCCGTCGCGCTGCCCGAACGATACACCGAGCACCACGAGATGTCCCGATCGTGGTGTTTTTCGTGGTCGCCTCACGTTCCCCCGGGGGTGTCGAGCGCGGGGTAATGGAGTCAGTCCTGCCGCTCCCGCTCGTCTCCCGCTCGAAGGGCCGTCCTCCGATGAACGTCACCAGCTCCTACCCCGTGACCGCCGCCCAACGGGCGATGCTCGTCCAGTGCCTGCTCCGCCCCGAGGACGGGTCGTCGAACCTCGCCTTCGCGTACCACCTCGACGGTCCGGTCGACACGCACCGGCTGGTCGCGGTGCTCCACCGGATCGTCGCGTCCAGCCCGTCGTTGCGCACGACCTTCGTCTCCGGGGACGGTCGGTGGGAGGCGTGCGTGACGGACCGCCCGGCCCGCGTCGCCTCGCGGGTGCTCGACGACCTCCCGACGGTCGAGGACGAGCACTACGCGGTCGCCCGGCGCCTCGCTGCGCGAGCCGACCAGCCCATCCCTCCCGATGCTGCCGCGCAGTACGAGTTCGAGGTCTCGACGGGTCGGTTCGGCACTTACCTCACGATCCTGTGCTCCCACCTCATCGGCGACGCCTACACCTTCTACACCTTCGCCCGCGCCGTGACCGCCCTGTACGCGGACGACAGCACGGGGGCCCAGGACGGGCCGATGACGGACGCCGTCGCGGGGATCTGCGAGCACCCGGGGTCCATCCCCGCAGCGCCCTCCGCCCCCGGGACGCCGCGGCTCGAGACGCTCGCCCACTGGCTGGAGGGTGTCGAGACGTTCAGGCACGACGGGTTGCCCGGCGCCCGGCGCGGAGGGCGCCTGGCCGGGGTCGTGCAGCGCAGGGCGATGCCCGACGCGCTCGCGGAGCGCTTCCGCGGGAGCGACCTCGTGGCGCGGTGCGGGAGCACGGCCGTCCTGCTCGCCGCGCACGCGGTCCTCGTGGCCTCGAGCGCCGGTACCGACGACGTGATCGTCGGCGTCCCGCTCGCGAACAGGCGCGGTGCCCGCGCCAAGGGCGCGATGGGTTTCTTCGTCAACACGCTCCCGCTCCCCGTCGCGATCGGGGCGACGACGACGTGGGACGACCTCTGCGTCGAGATCGCCTCCCGGGTGCGGTCCCTCGTCCGCGTCCAGAGCGTCGACCTCGCCGAGCACCTGCACGAGATCGCCCCGCACCTGCGCCGGGACCAGAACGGCTTCGACAACGCCTTCACGGTCTACCGCCAGGAGCTCGCGCTCCGGATGGAGGGCGTCACGGTCGCGTCGATCGACGTCCCGCGGCGCGTGGTCACGTACCCGCTCGCGACGACCGTCGCCGACACGGGCTCCGGGTACGTGGTGGAGGTCAGCGTCTGCGAACAGCTGCTGCCGAGCAACCCCCTCGAGCGCTACCTGCACCTGCTCGGGTCGATCCTCGACGACCCGCTGGCACGCGTGCACGGCACCAGCACCATCGGTCCTGATCTCGCCGGCACCATCGACGCCCTCGTCAACTCGCCGACGACCTACCCCGATCCGCTGCGCCTCGACGCCCAGCTCGCCGCCGTGGCCCACCGGACGCCGCACGCCGTCGCGCTCGTGCACCGCGGCCAGGAGACCACCTACGCGGAGCTCGACGAGAGGGTGGACCGCTGGGCGGCCGTCCTCCAGAGGCGCACCACGAGCGAACGCGTCGTCGTCGCGCTCCCGCGCGGGCCGGCGCAGGTCGTCGCGCTCCTCGCCGTGCTCCGCGCAGGCCGGACGTACGTGCCGGTCGACCCGGCGGCACCCCCGGCCCGGCTCGCCCACATCTTGGCGGTGCTCGAGGAGGCGGGCGGGCGGCCGACCGTCGTCGTGCAGGACGCCGAGGACCTGCCGCCCGTCCTCGCGGGGGCCGAGCTCGTCCTCACGTCGACCCTCGACGCGGCCCGAGGCGCGGTTCCGGTGACGGCGCCCGTGCTGCGCGACCCCCACGACGTCGACACCCCCGCCTACGTGATCTTCACGTCGGGGTCGACCGGCGAGCCCAAGGGCGTCGTCGTCACCCACCGCAACGTCGGCAGGCTCCTCGCGGCCGCGTGGGACCACATCGACGTGACGAGCGACGACCGCTGGTGCCTGTTCCACTCGGTGGCGTTCGACTTCAGCGTGTGGGAGATCTTCGGCAGCCTGCTCACCGGAGGGAGCCTCGTCGTGCTCGCCGACGACGAGATCCGGGACCCCGTGGCCTTCGCCGGAGTCCTGGCTGGCACGGGCGTGACGATCCTCAACCAGACCCCCTCGGCCTTCCGCCGCCTCGGGAACGCCCTCGACGCCGAGACCGCCGCACGCCTCGTGGTGCGATGGACGATCTTCGGCGGCGAGGCGCTCTACCCCAAGGACCTCGAGCCGTGGCTCGACGCGGTCGGCGCCCAGTGCCGCGCCCTGAACATGTACGGCATCACCGAGACGACCGTGCACACCACCGCGCACGAGATCTCCCCGCGGGACGTCGTCGGCGCAGGCCGGGCGACGAGCGTCATCGGGCGGCCGCTCGGAGACCTCGTCCTCACCGTGGTCGACCGCCACCTCCGCCGGAACCCGCTGGGAGTCCCGGGGGAGATCCTCGTGAGCGGTCCCGGCGTCGCGGTCGGCTACCTGGCACGCCCCGCGCTCACGGCCGAGCGCTTCCTCACGGGGACGGCCTACGGGGCCCGCGTCTACCGCACCGGCGACCGGGCCGTCGTCCAGCCGGACGGGACGCTCGTCTACCTCGGCCGCCTCGACCGGCAGGTCCAGCTCCGGGGGTACCGGATCGAGCCCGGCGAGGTGGAGACCGCCCTGCGGTCGCTGCCCGGCGTCCGGGACTGCACCGTCCAGCTCGTCGACGACGCGGAGCGCGAGCCGTTCCTCGCCGCCTGGGTCGTCCTGGCCGACGTCCGCTCCGTGGTGCCCACGCGCGCGGCGCTGCGCGACCTCCTGCCCGAGTACATGGTCCCCGCATCGATCACGAGGCTGCAGGCGCTGCCCGTCACCGTCAACGGCAAGGTCGACGTGCCGGCGCTGCCCGTCCCGCGCGCCGCACCACGAGCGACCGGGACGAGGGCCGGCGGCGACCACCCCGCCGGCGGCGCCGTGGACCCTCTCGATCCTCTGGACCCTGTCGTCCTCGAGATCTCGAGGATCTACAGCGACGTCGTCGGCATCGAGGAGACGGGACCGGACGACCGCTTCCTCGACACCGGTGCCACGTCGATGCACCTCGTCGAGATCCACCGCCGGCTCCGGGACGATCTCGGCCTCGACCTCACCCTCGTCGACCTCTTCGACGGCGGCTCACCGCGCGCGCTCGCGGCGCGCGTCACCCCCGCGGAACCCGCGCTGTCCCTCCCGTCGCTGTCCCTCCCGTCGACGGCCCGCCGCCTCCCCGCACGTCGCGTCACCGCAGCACACCGACCCCCGGCGCCCCGCCTCGGCGCGCGCGCACCGTTCGAGAAGGAGCAGGAACGATGACGATCACCAACCACCACGGACCGCAGGCCCACCTCGTCGACGACCTGGCGGCCGAGACCGCCCCGGCTGACGTGGCCATCATCGCGATGGCCGGGCGCTTCCCGGGCGCCGGCTCCGTCGACGAGCTGTGGACGATGCTCTGCGAGGGACGATCCGGCATCCGTACCCTCACGGCCCACGAGGCGCGCGCGGCCGGCGCAGGGGACAAGGCCCACCACCCCTCGTACGTCCCGCGCGCGGCACCGCTCGACGGTCACGACCAGTTCGACGCCCGGTTCTTCGGCATCCCCGCCCACGAGGCCACGCTCATGGACCCCCAGCAGCGGGTCTTCCTCGAGACCGCGTGGCAGGCCCTGCAGGAGTCGGGGCACGGCGGGCACACCGACACGCTCCGCATCGGCGTGTTCGCGTCCACGACGACGAGCAGCTACCTGCTCGGACCGTTGCGTCGTGCCGGCGCGTGGGGCGACGGCGAGATGAGCCACCCCGTGCTCATGGGCAACGACAAGGACTTCCTCTGCAGCCGCGTGAGCTATGCGCTCGGGCTCACGGGCCCGAGCGTGGTCGTCCAGTCGGCGTGCTCGGGTTCCCTCACCGCGGTGCACGTCGCACGGCAGGCTCTGCTCGCGGGCGAGTGCGACCTCGCGATCGTCGGCGGCGTGAGCATCTCGTTGCCGCACGAGAGCGGCTACGTGCACCAGGAGGGCGGCATCCTCTCCGAGGACGGGCACTGCCGCGTGTTCGACGCGGCCGCCACCGGGACGGTCAAGGGGAACGGCGTGGCCGTGGTGGTCCTCCGGCCGCTCGACGCCGCCGTCGCCGACCAGGACCTGGTGCACGCCATCCTCGCGGGCAGCGCCATCAACAACGACGGGAGCCGGCGCGCCGGGTATGCCGCCCCGGGTGTCGCGGGCCAGTCCGCGGTGATTCGGGACGCCCTCGCGAGCTCGGGGGTGCCGGCGTCCCAGATCTCCTACGTGGAGGCGCACGGCACGGGGACCCGGATCGGCGACCCGATCGAGATGCAGGCGCTCGCCCAGGCGCACGCCGCCGACGGCACCGGACCGGAGCACTGCTGGATCGGCAGCGTCAAGTCCGCCGTGGGGCACCTCGACGCGGCGGCGGGCGTGACAGGGCTCATCAAGGCCGCGCTCGTCCTCCGGGAGCAGATCGTCCCGGTCCAGGTGGGCTTCGACTCCCCGAATCCGCTGATCCGCCTCGACGAGGGGCCCTACGTGGTGTCCCGTGCCACGCAGCGGCCCGCGGAACCGGTCGCTGCAGCGGCCGTGAGCTCGTTCGGTCTGGGCGGTGCGAACGCCCACGCCGTCCTCCTGCGCGCCGACCCTGCTCGGCGCCGTGAGGTGCCGGACGACGAGTACTGGCTCCTGCTGTCCGCGCAGGACGACGAGGCGTTGCGCGCTCGCGCCGGTGACCTGGCCGAGCTGCTGGAGAAGGCACCCACGACGCGCCTCGACGACCTCTCCCTGACCCTCCTCGGTGGCCCGCACCACGCACGGCGGGCTCCGGTGCGCGGACGCACGCTCGACGGTCTCCGCGAGGATCTCCGTCGGGTCCGCGCGGGAGAGGCCCGCCCGGACGACGAGGAGGTGCCGGTCCAGGTCGCGCGGTGGTCGGCCGGCGGCGCCGTCCCCGTCGACTGCCTGGGAGACCTCGTCGTCGCCCGTCGCACCGTGGTCCCGCACCATCCGCTCCGGCGGACGAGGCACTGGCTCGACGCGGCACCCGACGAGGGGCACGGGCACGACTCCGCCGGATTCGACCTCGGTGCCCGGAGCGCTCCCGCTCAGGCGTCCGACGCCGTCCTGCACGCCGTGCGCACCGAGCTCCCGGGAGTGCAGCCGGAGCTCGACGACTCGCTCGTCGCCCTGGGGGTGGACTCCCTCTCGGCGATCGGGATCCTCAGCCGGATCCGTGACGAGCTCGGGGTCGAGCTCGGTTTCGACGTGCTCATGACGGCCACCACGCTCAGTGACGTCGTCACCCTCTGCGAGGAGCGAGCCCCGGCCGTCGTCCCCGTGGACGTGCCGGCGGCAGCGTCGGCGACCGTCCGCGCCGCGCCGGCGAGGATCGCCGACCGGATCACCACGCTGCGGGCCGGCACGGGCGGCGAGCACCTCTTCCTCGTCCACCCGGCCGGCGGCACGACGCTCTGCTACCTCGGCCTGGCGGCCGCGCTCCCGGCACGGACGACCGTGCACGGTCTCGCCTACGCCTCGACGTGGGCGGGGACGCGACCGTCGATGCGTGAGCTCGCCGCGTCCTACGTCGAGGCGGTGCGCCACGTCCAGCCCCACGGGCCGTACGTGCTCGGTGGCTACTCGTTCGGGGGGAACGCAGCCGTCGAGATGGCCGTCCAGCTCGAGGCCGCGGGGGAGCGCGTCGAGCGCATCCTCCTCATCGACTCGCACGTCCCGCTCGCCTACGTCGCCGGGACCTGCACGGACGAGGACTACCGCGACGCGTTCCCGGACCTCCTGCGCCGGCTCTTCACCGAGCTCGAGGACCAGCCTGACCCCGTGCCAGGACCCGTCCGGTCGATGATCGAGGAGATGGCGGCCGGTGCCGGGCTCGGATGGAACAGCACGATGGTGGACCAGCTCGAGCAGTTCTACGAGATCTGGATCGACAACCACTCCGCGCTCAAGGGATGGTTCCCGGACCGGCGGACCGCGGCGCCCCTCGTCGTGCTCGAGGCCGAGGAGCCGGAGCCGCCGGCCGTGCTCGACCTCCTCGGGATCACCGAGCACCCGGCGAGCGCCTGGTCGGCGCACACGAGCGCCGAGGTGGAGGTGCGGCCCGTGCCGGGCGACCACTACTCCCTCCTGCGGGACCCGCGCCACGCAGCGCGGCTGACGGACGAGGTGATCCGTGGACTCCGCCTCTGAGCCGCGCGCACGGCGCCCCGCGAGCGTCGAGGAGGTGCGGTGGTGGACGGGCCTGCTGCTCGTGGCGTTCACCCTGCACAACCTCGAGGAGCTCCTGCTCCACGACTCCGGGACCGGGGGCCTGGGTCCGGGCGGGCCGATGCAGCGGTGGAGCGAGATGTACCAGACGGACCGCTTCCTCGGCGCGGTCGTGATCCTCACGGTCGCGGTGACGGCGCTCCTGCTCCCCGCGACGGTGCGCCGGACCCCGCTCGCGGCCAGGCTCGCCCTCCTCGCCACGGGAGCGCTCCTCGGGAACGCCCTCTCCCACGTCGGCCAGGGTGTCGCGTTCCGCGACTACAACCCCGGGCTCGTCACCGCGGTCGTGCTCGTCCTGCCCGCGGCCGTCCAGCTCGTGCGCCTGCTCCGGGGGCAGGCCGGCACCGGTCGGGCGGGCACGGTCGGCGTCCTGGCGGCCGGCGCCGTCCTCGCCGTCCCGGCGATCGTCCTGTCCCTGCTCATCAGCTGGGCGGTCGTCGGCTGAGCACCACCTGCCCCCCGCACCTGCCTCGCCTCCCGCACCCGCCTCCCGTCCTTTCCTGCACGCCCGTCGAACTGGAGAACATCATGTCCACGCACACCTCAGCCCCTGCCCCCTCGGAGACCACTGCACCCCCGACCGTGGGGACGATCTTCGACGGCGCGGCCGCCCAGGCCGAGCTCCTCGAGGAGGCGCGCGACCTCGCTGCCCGCTCCCGGGTCGTCCCCCGGCTCGTCCTCGTCGCGATCGACTCGGCGAACCCGCTGCTGCCCGTGAACGTCGCGCTGCACACCAAGGTCCTCGGCGCCGCCGGGGTGGACGTCAGCACCACGCTCCTCGGCCCGGCGACGACCGCGGACGAGCTGCAGGCGACGGTCGCCGGCATCCAGGCGGACCCCACCGTCGACGTGCTCATGGTCCTGCTGCCCCTCCCGGAGCACCTCGACGTCCGCGAGGTCCTCAGCTGGATCGACCCGGACCGTGAGATCGAGGGCCTCCACCCGGAGCACGCGCGCGGCCTGCTCGCCGTGAGCCTCGCCGGCGAGCAGGCACGGCGCCCGGTGGCGGCCGAGGCCGTCATGCACGTCCTCGGCAAGCTCGAGGTGGACCTCTCGGACGCCACCGTCGTGGTGCTCGTCGACGCCGACCTCATGGCGCAGAACCCCGTCGCGCACCTCGTGGCACGGGCCGCGGCGCCCGCCGCCCTGCCGGTGTCGACCGCCGTCGTCCTCGTCCCGCACACCCACCCCCGCGCGGCCGAGATCAGCCGGATGGCCGACGTCCTCGTGGTGAGCGTCGAGCAGACGCGGGTCGTCACCGGAGACTGGATCTCCCCGGGCGCCGTCGTCATCGACTTCAACCCCGTCGTCGTCGGCACCCGACCCCACCCGAAGGACCCCACCCGCACCTTGCCGGTGATCGCGGGCGGCGTCGACGTCGCCGACGTCTCCGCCGTCGCGAGCAGCCTCTGCGCGATCCCCGGCGGAGTCGGGCCCGTCATGCTCGGGATCCTCGCGCGCGAGGTCGTCCGCACAGCCGTCCGGCGCGCCACCGCCCCCGCCGGGGCGTCGTCGTGAACGGGAAGGTGCCGCTCGCGGTGCGCCACCCCGTCCGCGCCGTCCTCGGCTGGCTCCTCGTGCTCGCCGCGTCCCTGCCGCTGGCCGGGACCCTCGGAGACCACCTGGCGACGGCCACCATCGAGGCGAGCGGCAGCGAGTCCGCCCTCGCGCGCCAAGCCATCGCCGACACCTTCGCGGGGGCCCACCGGTACGACGTCGTCGTCACCGCGGACGGTGCGGGGACCGGGCAGTGCGCCGATCTCGGCGACGCCCTCGGCGACCGGTACGACGCCACCGTGGTCGGCGTCGAGCAACCCCGGCCCGGGGACTGCTTCGTCCGCCTCGGCGTCGACGAGGACCCCAACGGTCTCGTCGAGGCCCTGCGCGCCGACCGCGCCGAGCTCGAGCTGGCGGCGGGGCACGACGTGCTCGTCGGCGGTGCGCCCGGCATCAGCGCGGACATCGGCCACGTGAGCGAGGAGAACGTGGCGAGCGTCGAGAAGCTCGCGCTCCCGATCGTCTTCCTCCTCCTGCTCCTCGTGTTCCGGTCGCCGCTCGCCGCGATCATCCCGCTCCTCACGGGAGGGGCGGCGATCGTCGTCTCGTCGGGCGTCCTCGCGCTCGTCGCGCAGGTCGTGGACCTCTCACCGCTCACCCGGAACGTCGTGACCATGCTCGGCCTGGGTGTCTCCATCGACTACGCACTCTTCGTCACGCGGCGCTTCAGGCAGGAACGTGCCGCCGGTGCGGACGTCGTCGGGGCGTTGACCCGCACCCAGAGCACCACCGGCCGGAGCGTCGTCTGGGCAGGCATCACCGTCGCCGTGAGCCTCGGGGCCCTGCTCGTCCCCGGCTCCCTCGTCACGACGAGCGTCGCCGTCGGGGGATCGGTCGTGGTCGCCGTCTCGGTGCTCATGTCCTGGACCCTCCTCCCGGCGATCCTGCGGCTCGTCGGTCACCGCTTCCGCGTGCGCCCCGTCCCGGACGCGCAGCAGACCCAGGTGCCCGCGACGTCAGGTCGCAGGTCGGCGCGCTACGCACGCCTCGTGACCGAGCGCCCGTGGCTCGCCCTCGCCCTCGGTACCGGCGTGCTGCTCGCGCTCGCGGTCCCCGCCGCGGACCTCGACATGCACCTGCCGGCAGCTGCGTACGGCGACCTGCCGGACGGCACCGAGTCCCGCGCGGCGACCGAGCTCCTCGTCGACGCGCTCGGGGAAGGAGCCGTCTTCCCGATCGTGCTGCACGTGGTGGCCGACGAGGCGATCACCGACGCGTCCACGACGACGGACCTCGCTGCCGCTGTCACCCGGATCGAGACGGTCGACGGCGTCCGCGCCGTGGTCGCTCCCGCGCTCCTCGAAACGGGCGCCCCGGACGGCGTGGTGAGCGACGACGGCACGTCGACCGTCGTGCGGGTCGTGCTCGACTCGCCCGCCGGCAGCGAGGCGGCACGCGACGTCGTCACGACGCTGCGGGCCGAGACCTTCAGCGGCCTCGACGTGCGCGTCACCGGGGAGACGGCGACCGGCATGGACGTGGACGGTCAGATCGGTGACAGCCTGCCCGTCACCCTCGCCCTGCTCGCGCTCATCACGATCGTCCTGCTGCTCGCCGCACTGAGGTCCCTCGCGATCGCGGTCAAGGCTGTCGTGCTCAACGCGCTGGTGACGCTCGCGACCGTCGGCCTGCTCGTCGGGGTCTTCCAGCACGAGTGGTTCTCGCTGGTCGACCCCGCGCCGGTCAACGTCAACACACCCATCGTCATGTTCGCCCTGCTGTTCGGTCTCAGCGTGGACTATGAGGTGATCATCGTGGGGCGCATGCGCGAGTCGTGGCAGGCGGGCCTGCCGATGAAGGCTGCGGTGCGCGAGGGGCTCGCATCCACCGCGGGCATGGTCAACGGAGCGGCATCCATCATGATCGTCGTCTTCGCGGCGTTCACCCTCTCCGACTTCCGGATCGTCCAGGAGCTCGGGTTCGGGCTGGCCGTCGCGGTGCTCCTCGACGTCCTCGTCGTCCGTTCCGTCCTCGTCCCCTCGGCGATGGTGCTCATCGGCGAGAAGGCGTTCTGGCCGGGACGGCGTCACGACGCCTCGCGCGGCGCGCCGACGGCGACGGGCGGCGCGCCGTCGGCGGCGGACGGTTCGGGTGCGCAGGGGGCATCCGTCCCCGTCCCTGTCGGACCGGGCGTCGAACAGGTAGCGCCTACCGGGCCGCGGAGAGCCTGACGCGGCGTCGGGGGGCCGCGCAGCACGGGAGCTGAGCGGCCCCCTCCCGGAGCAACTCGTCACGCCCCTGGCGAACAAAGGCATATCGAGCGGGACTCACCGGTTCTGCCCTACTAGAGTCGGTGCGGTCAGGCCTGGGACCCTTCCGGTCACGGCCCGCACCCGTGAGGAGCGCACATGTTCGAGAGATTTACCGACCGAGCCCGTCGGGTGGTCGTCCTTGCCCAAGAAGAGGCACGGATGCTCAACCACAACTACATCGGTACCGAGCACATCCTGCTCGGTCTCATCCACGAAGGCGAGGGAGTGGCCGCGAAGGCCCTCGAGTCGCTGGGCATCTCCCTGGATGCTGTGCGCTCACAGGTCACCGAGATCATCGGCGAGGGTCAGCAGGCGCCGTCGGGTCACATCCCGTTCACGCCGCGTGCCAAGAAGGTCCTCGAGCTGTCCCTGCGCGAGGCGCTGCAGCTCGGGCACAACTACATCGGTACCGAGCACATCCTGCTCGGCCTCATCCGCGAGGGCGAGGGTGTCGCCGCCCAGGTGCTCACGAAGCTCGGCGCCGACCTCAACCGCGTGCGCCAGCAGGTCATCCAGCTGCTCTCGGGATACCAGGGCAAGGAGCCCGTCGCCGCCGGGAGCCCGAGCGAGGGCACGCCCGCCGGTTCCGCGGTGCTCGACCAGTTCGGCCGCAACCTCACGCAGGCCGCCCGCGAGGGCAAGCTCGACCCCGTCATCGGACGCGCCAAGGAGATCGAGCGCGTCATGCAGGTGCTCAGCCGCCGCACCAAGAACAACCCGGTGCTCATCGGTGAGCCCGGCGTCGGCAAGACGGCCGTCGTCGAGGGACTCGCGCAGGACATCGTCTCCGGCGACGTCCCCGAGACGCTCAAGGACAAGCAGCTCTACACGCTCGACCTCGGTGCGCTCGTCGCCGGCAGCCGCTACCGCGGTGACTTCGAGGAGCGCCTGAAGAAGGTCCTCAAGGAGATCCGCACGCGCGGCGACATCATCCTCTTCATCGACGAGATCCACACGCTCGTCGGTGCGGGTGCCGCCGAGGGTGCCATCGACGCGGCCTCCATCCTCAAGCCCATGCTGGCTCGTGGTGAGCTCCAGACGATCGGTGCGACCACGCTCGAGGAGTACCGCAAGCACGTCGAGAAGGACGCCGCGCTCGAGCGTCGGTTCCAGCCCATCCAGGTTGCCGAGCCGTCCCTGCCGCACGCGATCGAGATCCTCAAGGGCCTCCGTGACCGGTACGAGGCGCACCACCGCGTCTCCATCACCGACGGTGCGCTCGTCGCCGCCGCGACGCTCGCCGACCGGTACGTCAACGACCGCTTCCTCCCCGACAAGGCCATCGACCTCGTCGACGAGGCGGGCGCACGCCTGCGCATCCGTCGCATGACGGCCCCGCCGGAGCTGCGTGAGCTCGACGACGAGATCGCCGAGGCACGTCGCGACAAGGAGTCCGCGATCGACGAGCAGGACTTCGAGAAGGCTGCGCGTCTGCGTGACACCGAGAAGCAGCTCACGCAGAAGCGTGCCGAGCGCGAGAAGGCCTGGAAGTCCGGGGACCTCGACACGGTCGCCGAGGTCGACGAGGAGCTCATCGCCGAGGTGCTGGCGATGTCCACCGGCATCCCCGTGTTCAAGCTCACCGAGGCCGAGTCCTCGCGTCTGCTGAAGATGGAGGAGGAGCTCCACAAGCGTGTCGTCGGGCAGAACGTCGCCATCAAGGCGCTCTCCCAGGCGATCCGCCGCACGCGCGCCGGGCTCAAGGACCCGAAGCGTCCCGGTGGCTCGTTCATCTTCGCCGGCCCCACGGGCGTCGGAAAGACCGAGCTCGCCAAGGCGCTCGCCGAGTTCCTCTTCGGCGACGAGGACGCACTCATCCAGCTCGACATGTCCGAGTTCTCGGAGAAGCACACCGTCTCGCGCCTCTTCGGCTCGCCCCCCGGATACGTCGGCTACGACGAGGGCGGACAGCTCACCGAGAAGGTCCGCCGCAAGCCGTTCTCCGTCGTCCTGTTCGACGAGGTGGAGAAGGCGCACGCCGACATCTTCAACTCGCTCCTGCAGATCCTCGAGGACGGTCGACTCACGGACTCCCAGGGTCGGGTCGTCGACTTCAAGAACACCGTCATCATCATGACCACCAACCTCGGCACCCGTGACATCGCCAAGGGGATGCAGACCGGCTTCAACGCCGGCGGCGACCTCGTGACGAGCTACGAGCGCATGAAGTCCAAGGTCAACGAGGAGCTCAAGCAGCACTTCCGCCCCGAGTTCCTCAACCGCGTCGACGACGTCGTCGTGTTCCCGCAGCTCTCGCAGACCGAGATCGTCGCGATCGTCGACCTCATGGTCGCCAAGCTCGACGCCCGCCTGCGCGACAAGGGCATGGCGATCGACCTCACGCCCGCCGCGAAGATCCTCCTCTCCGAGAAGGGATACGACCCGGTCCTCGGAGCCCGACCGCTGCGCCGCGCCATCCAGCGCGAGATCGAGGACGTCCTCTCCGAGAAGATCCTCTTCGGCGAGATCAAGTCCGGTCAGGTCGTCCTCGTCGACGCCGAGGGCGAAGGACTCCTCGGGGAGTTCACGTTCCGTGGGGTCGACAAGGCCGACCACGAGCGTGGACCGGTGAGCGTCGCCGCGATCGCCGCGCTCGAGTCCGACGGGCCCGTGGACATCACGGACCTCCCGCCGACCGGCACCTCGTCCGCAGGCGCCACCGTCGACTGACGAGCAGCACGCTCCACCCGCACCACCACGTGAGGCCCCGACCGTCCGCCGGTCGGGGCCTCACGTGCGCCGACGCCGCGTCCGACGGACACGACCGGTCACGGCAGGGAGACCCGCAGGAGCGCGGACTGGTCGCCAGATCCTCGGTACACAGCGACAAGAGCGTCGTCGCCGAGGAACGTCGCACCTGAGGCCCCACGAAGATCGGGGACCACCTCGACCTCCGCTGCCGTGGCCGGAGCGGCTGCAGCCCGCACAGCGACCACCGAGCACACCGACGCGTCCTGTGACGCCGAGACGATCTGCTGGGCGTGGTCCGACGGCTCAGCAACCACCCACCCGTCCACCGTGCGGGTAGGCGCGGGGTCAGCGCCCACCCGCACGAGGAGCAGACCCTCGTCGTCCGACTCCACGAGCGTCGGTTCCGCGTCGCACGCGGACAGACCCGGGACGACCTCCGTGAGGACGCCGTCGGGTCCCACACCCACGGTCCACGAGCGCGTCCCGACGACGAGACCCCCGTCAGGCATCGCCGCAAGGCGAGGGTCCGCCCCGTCGAGCACGACGTCCCTGCCCACGGCTCCCGCCGAAGGCGCGACCGGCACAGCCGCGGGGTCGCCGGGACGCCCCGCCAGGGTCTCGAGCGTCCCGTCCGCAGCGAGGCGACGCACGACGAAGATGTCCTGGTCCGCGAACTCGACCCACAGCTGCTCCACCCAGACGGCCGAGCCGTCCGACATCACCTCGACGTCGAGCACCGTCCCGAGGTACGCGTCCGAGGCCGGTGTCCCGTCAGGCGACACCGGCGCACCAGGGACGAGAGGAAGAGGGCGCTGACCGGGCCTCCCGACGAGGACGTCGTCCGTCCCGGTCCCGACGTCGACGAGCACGATCTGCGGCGACTGCGTCTGCGTGCCCGAAGTCTGCCCGCCAGGAGTCGTCCCGACCACGAACCGCCCGTCCGGTGCTGCGGCGATGACCGCACCGAGCCACGGGAACGTCCCCGTCTCGAGAGTGCCGGTCCCCGACGCGTCACGGCGTTCCCACATGCTGCCACCGACGAGCACGACCCCTCCTGCGCCGTCGCCGGCCGCGTCGCTCACCGCGAAGGTGAGGTCGGTGTCGTCCCACACCTCGGGCTCGTTCGGCTGGCGGAGGTTCTGGCACCCGGCGACGAGGAGCACGACGGCGAGGGTGACGACGGCGAGGGGACCGGCGGTGTGCCGGGCCCGACGGCGGCGCGGGCGGCCCGGCCCGTCCTCGCCCGTGGTCATGGGCGCCCGAGGCGTCTCGACGCTGCGCCCGCGGGACCGGACCGCGTGCTCTCGGCGCTCGTGAGCGCGGCGATCTCCCGCTCCGCCTGGGCCACGCCGACGACCCGGCACCCCTTCGAGGCCCATCCTCGGACGGCCGAGGGTTCGTCGCGCATGAGCCCCCAGCCGCGTCGGACGAGCGTGTGGGGCGGCTTGCGCGACTCGCCGAGGTCACGCAGCAGCCGGAACCAGAACGTCATGAGGCGCGGACGCGTGATGCACAGCGCGTCGGCGAGGATGCCCTCGGCCCGGCAGCGGTCCACGAGCTCCGCAGCGAAGATCCCTTCGGCCACGAGGACGGGAGCGCCGGTCACGTCGAGGTGCGTGGTGCCCGTCCGGCGCGACGTCGGGATGTCGTACACCGGGACGTCGCTGTGACCGGTGGAGCACAGCTCGACGAGGGCCCGGACGGCGTCGTCGGCGTCCCAGCTCTGCGGCGAGTCCCAGTCGGCGATGCCGAAGCGGCGCGGCATGTGCGGGTGGTCGTGGTCGTGATAGAAGTCGTCGAGCGCCAGCGACGGCAGGCCGAGGCGGCGGGCGAGGCTCGACTTCCCTGAGCCGGACGGACCGGTGAGGAGGACGACGCGTGCCGTCGGGACACGCGATCCGGGTGGGAGGTCGAAGAGGGCGTCCGAGGAAGTCACCCGACGATTCTCCCGCATCCGCCGGACCGCCCGGCCCTCAACGAGGAGTCGAGGTGCGACGGCGCAGGGCGACCACCATCGCCGCACCGAGGGTGAGGACGGCGGCGACCGCTGCCGCCACGGCGACCGTCGTGTTCTCCGTCTCGCCCGACGCCCTCCCGACAGCAACCCACGCCAGCCCCCACGCGAGCGCGAGGGCGATGGTGATCCGCCCGCCCGTGCGCACGGCGAACAGGATGCCGATCACCGCGGCCGCAGCGAGGAGGACCACCGACCAACCGGTGGCACCGAGACCGAGCTCACCCACCTCGGCGGCGGCCAGCGTCGCGGCGATGTTCGCGATCGTCGCGATGGTCACCCACCCCAGGTACAGCCCGAAGGTCCCGTCGACCACCACGCGCTCGAGAGTCGTGCGGGCAGGCGTCGACATGAGCACGAGGAGGATCCGGACGAGGACCAGGAGCAGGGCGAGGATGACGACCACGCTCAGCCAGAGGGCACCCGCCTGGACCACGAGGATCCACACCGCGTTGAGGACCATCGACGCGGCGGCGAGCCATCCCGTGCGTCGCTGGCGCGCGTCCGTCCGCTGAGCCGGCAGGAGCTGCCAGACCGCGTACGCGACGAGCCCCATGTAGATGACGGACCAGATCGAGAACGCGGTCGACGCGGGGGCCACGGGGGTGGCTGTTGCCGAGAGGGCGCCATCGGCGGCCTCCGCGATCGGCGTCCCGCCGAACGCACCGGAGCCGACGGCCGCGCCCGCGATCGCGAGGAGCGCCAGGACGAGCACCCCGACCTGTCGGACCGTGTCAGATGTCCTGTTCATCGACCGAGCGTGCCACGTGCCACCGGCGTCGGCATCCGCTCGTCGCCGCGTCGTGCTGCTCGTCAGGTCGTGATGGTGCGGCAGCCGATGAGGGGGTTGTGGCCGGTGACGTTGTTGATGGCGTAGATGCAGACGTTGTGGGTGCCGGGTTTGGTGGGGATGGTGATGTCGTAGCCGTGGTCGGCGCCTTTGGCGTAGTACGTGTCGACGTCGGGGCGGGGGAGCTCGGCTCGTACGGGTGTGACGGTGGAGCCGACGTAGACGTGGATGTCGATGGGGTCGGTGGTGTCGGGGTCCAGGACCCATCCGCGGAGCTGGATCGTGTCGGGGCCGGAGGCTCGGGCGACGTCGATCGCGCCGATGGGGGTGGCGTTGACGACGGTGATGGTGCGGCAGCCGATGAGGGGGTTGTGGCCGGTGACGTTGTTGATGGCGTAGATGCAGACGTTGTGGGTGCC
>NZ_JBDYKL010000022.1:0-70000 GCF_040012415.1 Sanguibacter sp. 25GB23B1 | reverse complement strand
ACCCGTCTGAGCGGCTCGGACGGGAGCGGGCCTCTGTCGCTCTCTGAGCCCTAGCGGTGCGTCACCAGCTGGCGTTGCGCGCCATCTCGAGGGCGATCTCCTGCCACCACTGGCCGGCACCGGGGCCGCCGTTGCAGGACCCGTCGCTCTCGCCGGGGAGCTTCACCCACAGCAGCGCCGCGAGGTGGGTCCCGTCGGAGACGAGCCGTGGCTGCTCGCCGAGGGCACGGCCGCGCGGGTTGCACCACTCGCCGTTGGACCCGTTGCCGTTGCGCGACGTGTCGATGACGAACGGCTTCCCGCCGACGGCTGCGGAGACCGTCTCGCCGTAGGCGCGGGAGTCAGCGGTGCTCTGGTAGTTCGACGTGTTGAGCGCGAACCCCTCGGCGTGCTGGAAGCCGATCTGGTTGAGCCGCGCGGCTGCGGTGGTCGCGGGGAGCCAGCCGGAGTGGCCGATGTCGATGAAGACGCGTCCGCCGGCCTCCGACAGCTTCTGCGAGGCGTAGGAGAGGTAGCCTGCGCGGTCGCCCTGGCCGTCGCAGTCGCCGAGCTGGGCGAGGGCGTCGGGCTCGAGGACGATGATCGGCTCGCCGGTGATGCCCGAGGCGATCGTGTCGATCCACGCGGCGTACTCGCTCGTGGCGACGCCGCCGGCCGAGTGGTTGCCGCAGTCGCGGCCGGGGATGGCGTAGACGACCAGGGTGCCGGTCTTGCCTGCCGCTGCTGCCCGTCCGGTGTACGCCGCGACGTCCTCCTTCGCGAGCGTCGCGTCCGTCCAGTCGCCCACCCAGAGGGACTGCGGCGTGAGCGCGATCTTCGCGAGGAGCGCCTTGTCGGTGCCGCTCGCCGCCGACCACGCGACGTAGGACTGCGTGTCCGTGTCGGCGAACAGCCCGCTCGTCGTCGCCGGCGGTGCCGTCGGCTCCTCGGTGGGCTCGGGGGTGGGCTCTGCTGTGGGCTCTGCCGTGGGGGTCGGGGTCACCGGCGGCTCCTCAGGGGTGCTCGTCCCGGTGCAGGGTGTCCCGTTGAGGGTGAACGACGTCGGCTCGGCGTTCGTCGAGCCGTCCCACGTCCCGATGAACCCGAAGGTCGTGCTCGATCCCGTGGCGAGCGAGCCGTTGTACGAGGCGTTCGACACGGACACGGTGGCTCCGGACTGGTTCGCGACGCCGTTCCACAGCTGGCTCACCTTCTGGCCGTCGGCATAGGTCCACCCGACGGTCCACGTCGACACGGGGGAGCCGAGGTTCGTCACGGCGACGCTGCCCTGGAACTGCCCGCCCCACTGGCCGGTGACGTCGTACTCGACCTGGCAGCCGGCGGCGGCGGCCGCGGTCGTCGAGGTGGCGAGGGCGCCGAGTCCGGTGAGTGCGACCGCGATCGCGGAGAGCGCGGCGGTTCGCCTGGTGGTGCTGATCATGCGTCGTCTCCACTCTGGGGAGGTCCCCGTGAGCTGGGGAGCGCCCCGTGATGTTCGGCGTGCCGGGCTCGACCGCCGGGTCGTCGGCCTCCACCGTAGACGGGGATCAATCGGGACCAAAACGACCTAAAGGTTTAGGGGGGTGCTCGGGCCGGCATCCGGTCGTGTCGGAGCGCCCTCGTGCCAACCCTGACGGCGCGTCGGCAACCAAGGGAAGCCTTAGCAGACAGGGCGAGCCCACATGACTAGAGTGGCCACTGTGTTTGTGACGCGCTTCACAAATACGGCGATCTCGACGCGCGTCCAGGCCGAGGACCGGCCACGACGCCGGGATCGTGCAGGCACGTCAGGCTGGTCGTGGACAGGCGGAGACATGAGACTGAACAGGACAGATGACGCCGACGTCATCGTCGTGGGGGCGGGGCCTGCCGGGTCGACCGCTGCCCACTACTGTGCGGCCGCCGGTCTCGACGTCCTCCTCCTCGAGAAGTCCTCCTTCCCCCGGGACAAGATCTGCGGCGACGGTCTCACCCCGCGCGCCGTCGGCGAGATGGTCCGCATGGGCGTCCCCATCCGCGAAGAGGACGGCTGGATCCGCAACATCGGCCTCCGTGCCGTCGCCGGCGGGCGCTCCTTCGAGTTTCCCTGGCCCGAGCTCAAGGCCTACCCCTCCTACGGTCTCGCCCGCTCGCGGATGAACCTCGACCAGACGCTCGCCGAGCACGCCCGCAGCACCGGCGCCAAGCTCATGGAGCGCACGAACGTCACCGGCCCGCTGCTCGACGAGCGCACCGGCCGCGTGGTCGGCGTGACCGCGCGGCCCGTCGACGACAACGGCCGTCGGGCCGGCGACGAGGTGACCTACCGTGCACCGGTGGTCATCGCCGCCGACGGCGTCTCGGCCCGCATGGCCATCGCGCTCGGCATCGAGAAGTCGCTCAAGCGCCCGATGGGCGTCGCGGTGCGTACCTACTTCACGAGCCCGCGGCACGACGACCCGTGGATGGAGTCCCAGCTCGAGCTCTGGGACGGCGTCCCGGGGAAGTCGAACCTCCTGCCCGGGTACGGCTGGATCTTCGCGCTCGGCGACGGGACGGTGAACGTCGGCCTCGGCTCCGTGTCCTCCACCGCCGCGGCGACGAAGATCGACTACAAGAACCTCTTCGCCCGATGGATGGCCAACGCCCCGGAGGAGTGGGAGTTCACGCCCGAGAACCAGATCGGGCCGGTGCGCGGTGCTGCGCTGCCCATGGCGTTCAACCGCAAGCCGCTCTACACCCGCGGCATGATGCTCGTCGGCGACTCCGGCGGCATGGTGAGCCCCTTCAACGGCGAAGGCATCGCGTACGCCATGCAGGCCGGCCGGGTGGCCGCGGACACGATCGCGCAGGCGCGCTCGCGGACGACCGACGCGGCGCGCGAGCGTGCGCTCGCCACCTACCCCGAGATCATGTCCCGCGACCTCGGTGGGTACTACACGCTCGGTCGCTACTTCGTGAAGCTCATCGAGCACCCCCAGGTCATGCGGATCTGCACGAGGTACGGGCTGCCGCAGCCGCTCATCATGAAGCTCGTCGTCAAGCTCCTGTCCGACTGTTACGAACCCCACGGTGGCGACGTCGTCGACCGCGTCATCGCGGGACTCACGAGGGTGGTGCCGAAAGCATGACAAATCCCTACGTCCCGCTCCTCGTCCTCATGGGCATCGCGATGGTGCTCGCCCTCGGGGGCGTCGGAGCCAGCGCGCTCATCGGACCCAAGCGCTACAACCGGGCGAAGCTCGACGCGTACGAGTGCGGCATCGAGCCGACACCGCTCGCGCCCGGGGGCGGCCGCTTCCCGGTGAAGTACTACCTCGTCGCGATGACGTTCATCATCTTCGACATCGAGGTCGTCTTCCTCTACCCCTGGGCCGTGGACTTCGCGACGCTCGCCACCTTCGGGCTCGTCGCGATGCTCGCCTTCCTCGCCCTCATCACCGTCCCCTTCATCTACGAGTGGCGCAGGGGCGGGTTCGAGTGGGAGTGAACCGAGCCCACAGCACCGTCCCGGGCAGCAGCTGCCCGGTCGAACCGCGCGACGAAAGGTACTGACACCATGGGGATCGAAGAGGCTCCTTCAGGATTCCTCCTGGCCACGGTCGAAGACCTCGCGGGGTACTTCCGCAAGGGGTCGCTCTGGCCCGTGACCTTCGGGCTGGCGTGCTGCGCGATCGAGATGATGGCCGCGGGCGCGAGCCGCTTCGACCTGTCCCGCTTCGGCATGGAGGTCTTCCGGGCCTCGCCGCGCCAGGCCGACCTCATGATCGTCGCCGGGCGCGTGAGCCAGAAGATGGCCCCGGTCGTCCGTCAGGTCTACGACCAGATGGCCGAGCCCAAGTGGGTCCTGTCCATGGGCGTGTGCGCCTCGAGCGGCGGCATGTTCAACAACTACGCCATCGTCCAGGGTGTCGACCACATCGTCCCCGTCGACATCTACCTCCCCGGCTGCCCGCCGCGCCCGGAGATGCTCATCAACGCGATCCTCGAGCTGCACAAGCAGATCCAGACCGAGCCGCTCGGCGTCAACCGCCGTGAGACCGCGCGTGCCGTCGAGGCGGCCGCGCTCGAGGCGACCCCCACCTCCGCGATGAAGGGGCTCCTGCGGTGAGCACCGAGAACCAGGACAGCACCCCGAAGACCGACAGCACACAGGCACCGACCCCCACGGAGGCCACCCCGGGCAGCACGGTGACACCGGGCGGCGACGTGCTCGCCGAGGGCACCGCGCCGGCCGGCGGGGCGTCGAGCGCACCGAGCGTCTTCTCCCCGGGCACACCGCTCGAGGTCGTCGAGGTACGCACAGGCATGTTCGGCGTGCACGGCTCGGGCGACACGTCCGGATACGGCGGACTGACCCGTCAGGTCGTCATGCAGCGGACCAGCCCGCGGCCCTACGGGGGCTGGTACGACGAGGCCGTGGACGTCCTCGCCGAGGTCCTCGCCGAGGCCGGCGTCCCGTTCGACTCCGCGATAGAGTCCGTGCTCGTCGACCCGCCCTTCGAGTCGAGCAAGCACTCGGAGCTCACGCTGCACGTGGCGCGCGAGCACCTCGTGGCCGTCTGCCAGGCGCTCCGCGACGACCAGGACCTCCGGTTCGAGATGAGCCTCGGGGTCTCGGGCGTGCACTACCCGCACGAGGCCGGACGGGAGCTGCACGCCGTCTACCACCTCACGTCGGTGACGCACGGTCGGAGCCTGCGCCTCGAGGTGTCGGTGCCCGACGCCGACCCGCACGTCCCGTCGACCACCACCGTGTACCCGACGAACGACTGGCACGAGCGCGAGACGTGGGACTTCTTCGGCATCGTCTTCGACGGCCACCCTGCGCTCGCACGCATCGAGATGCCCGACGACTGGCCAGGTCACCCGCAGCGCAAGGACTACCCGCTCGGCGGGATCCCCGTGGAGTACAAGGGCGCGACCATCCCGCCGGCCGACCAGAGGAGGTCCTACTCATGAACGCGTCGACGACCGCAGGACGAGCCCCCCGTGCCACCCGCGCGCCGCTCGACGACGAGGGCGTCCGGAGCTTCGAGGCGTCCGGCGGCGACTGGGACGAGATCGCGGCCGAGGCCGCCGAGCTCGGCGAGGAGCGCATCGTCGTCAACATGGGCCCGCAGCACCCGTCGACCCACGGCGTGCTCCGGCTCATGCTCGAGATCGACGGCGAGACGGTCACCGAGGCCCGATGCGGCGTCGGCTACCTCCACACCGGCATCGAGAAGAACATGGAGTTCCGCACGTGGACGCAGGGCGTGACGTTCTGCACCCGCATGGACTACCTCGCGCCGTTCTTCCAGGAGGCGGCGTACTGCCTCGGCGTCGAGCGGCTGCTCGGCGTCGCTGACGACGTCCCCGAGCGGGCGCAGGTCATCCGTGTGCTCCTCATGGAGCTCAACCGGATCGCCAGCCACCTCGTCTGCCTCGGCACGGGTGGCAACGAGATGGGCGCGACGACCGTCATGACCATCTCCTTCACGGCGCGCGAAGAGATCCTGCGGATCTTCGAGATGATCACCGGGCTCCGGATGAACCACGCGTTCATCCGCCCGGGCGGCGTCGCCCAGGACGTCCCGGCCGGGCTCGGCGAAGAGTTCCGCCGGGTCGAGGTCGAGGTCCGCAAGTACATCAAACAGCTCGGCGACCTCCTGCTCGCCAACCCGATCTTCAAGGCGCGCCTCGTGGGCGTCGGCCACCTCAACCTCGCCGGCTGCATGGCGCTCGGCATCACCGGCCCCGTCCTGCGTTCCGCAGGTCTTCCCTACGACGTCCGCAAGGCCAAGCCCTACTGCGGCTACGAGACGTACGACTTCGACGTGCCGACCTCGACGGACGCCGACTGCTACTCGCGCGTCGTCCTGCGGATCGAGGAGTGCTACCAGTCGTTGCGGATCGCCCAGCAGTGCATCGAGCGGCTCGAGAAGACGACGGGCGACCCCGTGATGATCGCGGACAAGAAGATCGCCTGGCCCGCCCAGCTCGCCATCGGGACCGACGGCATGGGCAACTCGCTCGACCACATCAAGGACATCATGGGGTCCTCGATGGAGGCCCTCATCCACCACTTCAAGCTCGTCACCGAAGGTTTCCGGGTGCCGGTCGGTCAGGTCTTCCAGACTGTCGAGCACCCGCGTGGTGAGCTCGGTGCGCACCTCGTGTCCGACGGCGGGACCCGCCCCTACCGGGCGCACTTCCGTGACCCGTCCTTCAACAACCTGCAGGCCGTCGGGCTCATGTGCGAGGGCGGCCAGGTGGCCGACGTCGTCGTGGCCGTCGCCTCGCTCGACCCCGTTCTCGGAGGAGTGGACCGATGACCACCGACACCCACGCGGGTGGTGCCGGCGACGGCGCCCAGCGCACGCGCGGCGGCTACGACGCCGCGACCCACGCCCGGCTTGCCGCCGACTCGGCGCAGATCATCGCCCGGTACCCGGACCCGCGCTCTGCGCTCCTGCCGATGCTCCACCTCGTGCAGGCCGAGGACGGCTACGTCTCTCGGGACGGCATCCACTTCTGCGCGCACACGCTGGGCATCACCCCGGCAGAGGTGTCCGCGGTCGCGACCTTCTACACGCAGTACAAGCGTCGTCCCAACGGGACGTACACGGTGGGCGTCTGCACGAACACCCTCTGCGCGATCATGGGCGGCGACGAGCTCTTCGACGAGCTGTCCGAGCACCTCGGCATCGGCCACGACGAGACGACCGAGGACGGCGCGATCACGCTCGAGCGCATCGAGTGCAACGCCGCCTGCGACTACGCGCCCGTGATGATGGTCAACTGGGAGTTCTTCGACAACCAGACGCCCGCGAGCGCCTCCGAGGTGGTCGACGACCTCCGGCTCGGCAAGGACGTCGTGCCGACGCGTGGTGCATCGTCCGTGTGCTCCTTCAAGGCCATGTCCCGCGTGCTCGCCGGTTTCAGCGACGGCCGCGCCGACGAGGGCATCGGTGCTGGCCCTGCGACGACGGAGGGCACACGCCTGGCGCGCGAGAGGGGCTGGGAAGCGCCGGAGAAGGCACCGGCGGCCGACGCCGAGGACGGCGGCGCAGCGGCGACGCCGGGCTCGACCGAGTCCGCTGCGACCACCGAGAGCAAGGACGCCGCCGCGAAGTCAGCGGCGACGCCGACGACCGGTGGCGAGCAGTCGAGCGCCGAGCGCGCTCCCGAGGGGCCGGCCGACACGTCGTCGCACACGCAGACGTCGACGTCCTCGACTCCGCCCCCTGACGACGACACCGACACGACGCAGGAGGACGGCAAGTGAGCACTCACCTCGCACCGGTTCTCAGCTCCTTCTGGGACGCCGAGAGCTCGTGGACGCTCGCCACGTATCTCGACAACGGTGGCTACGAAGGCCTGACCGCTGCGCTGGCCATGGCGCCCGCGGACGTCGTGCAGACCGTCAAGGACTCCGGGCTGCGGGGTCGTGGCGGAGCCGGTTTCCCCACAGGCATGAAGTGGGGTTTCCTCCCTGCGCCCGACGGCGGCCCGCGCTACCTCGTCGTCAACGCCGACGAGTCCGAGCCGGGGACCTGCAAGGACATCCCGCTCATGCTCGGGAGCCCGCAGCTCCTCGTCGAGGGCGTCATCATCACGTCCTACGCCATCGGCTGCAACCACGCGTTCATCTACATCCGCGGCGAGGTCCTCCACGTCTACCGACGCGTCCTGCGCGCAGTCGAGGAGGCGTACGCGGCCGGGTACCTGGGCAAGAACATCCAGGGCTCGGGCTTCGACCTCGACGTCACCGTCCACGCCGGTGCCGGTGCCTACATCTGCGGCGAGGAGACTGCGCTGCTCGACTCCCTCGAGGGCTTGCGCGGCCAGCCGCGGCTCAAGCCCCCGTTCCCGGCCGTCGCCGGTCTCTATGCGCGCCCGACCGTGGTGAACAACGTCGAGTCCGTCGCGTCCGTCCCGCAGATCGTCGCGCGTGGCGCCGCGTGGTTCACGTCGATGGGCACCGCGAAGTCAGCGGGCCACGGCCTCTTTTCGCTGTCGGGGCACGTGACCCGGCCGGGGCAGTACGAGGCGCCGCTCGGCATCACGCTCCGCGAGCTGCTCGAGATGGCGGGCGGGGTGCGCGGCGGGCGGGAGCTGAAGTTCTGGACGCCGGGTGGCTCGTCCACACCGATCTTCACGGCGGAGCACCTCGACGTCCCCCTCGACTACGAGTCGGTCGCGGCCGCCGGATCCATGCTCGGTACCCGCGCCCTGCAGATCTTCGACGAGACGACGTCCGTGGTGCGCGCCGTGACCCGGTGGACGGAGTTCTACGCCCACGAGTCCTGCGGCAAGTGCACCCCCTGCCGCGAGGGCACCTACTGGATGAAGCTCGTCCTGCGCCGCATCGAGGCGGGTCACGGCACGCAGAGCGACATCGACACGCTGCTCGACACGTGCGACAACATCCTCGGTCGGGCGTTCTGCGCCCTGGGCGACGGTGCCACCTCGTGCATCACGTCCGCGATCCAGTACTTCCGTGAGGAGTTCGAGGCCGGTATGCACACCCCTGCGAGCGAGCTCTTCCCGCCCGAGCGCTCAGCGCTGTTCGACTACACGCCGCGAGCACGCGACGGCGTCCTCGCCGGCGTCGCCGCGGGAGGTCACTGATGAGCGTCACCGACGACACGAAGAAGGTCGCGCCCGGCCAGGGCGCCGCACCGGCCGCGAAGCCCGCCCCGCCCGCCGAGGTGAGCTTCACCATCGACGGCGTCGAGATGTCCGTGCCGAAGGGCACCCTCGTCATCCGTGCAGCGGAGGAGCTGGGCATCCAGATCCCGCGCTTCTGCGACCACCCGCTCCTCGAGCCCGCCGGAGCCTGCCGCCAGTGCCTCGTCGAGGTCGCGACCCCGGACCGTGAGGGCAACGTCCGCCCCATGCCCAAGCCGCAGGCCTCGTGCACCCTCGAGGCGACTCCCGGGATGGTCGTCAAGACGCAGCACACCTCACCCGTGGCCGACAAGGCGCAGCACGGCATCATGGAGATGCTGCTCATCAACCACCCGCTCGACTGCCCCGTCTGCGACAAGGGCGGCGAGTGCCCGCTGCAGAACCAGGCGATGAGCAACGGTCGCCCGACGAGCCGTTTCGTCGAGGTCAAGCGCACCTTCCCCAAGCCGATCGCCATCTCCACGGAGATCCTCCTCGACCGTGAGCGCTGCGTCCTGTGCCAGCGCTGCACGCGGTTCTCCAAGCAGATCGCGGGCGACGCGTTCATCGACCTGCAGAAGCGCGGGGCGATGCAGCAGATCGGCCGCTTCGACCCGGAGGTCCTCGGCTTCGCGACGGACACGTCCGTCCCTGGCCTGAGCCCGACCGGTGCACCCGATCCTCTCGTCGTCTCCGACGAGTACTCCGACGGTCCTGCGCTCTCCGGTGTCGACGCCCCCGTCGGTGGAGCGGAGCCCGACGAGTCCGGCGCACCGTTCGCCTCCTACTTCTCCGGCAACACCGTCCAGATCTGCCCCGTGGGCGCGCTCACGGGCGCGGCCTACCGCTTCCGCTCACGGCCCTTCGACCTCGTCTCGACGCCCTCGGTGTCCGAGCACGACTCGTCCGGCTCAGCCATCCGCATCGACCACCGGCGCGGGACCGTCATGCGCCGGCTCGCCGGCGACGACCCCGCCGTCAACGAGGAGTGGATCACCGACAAGGACCGCTTCGCTTTCGCATGGCAGACGGCAGCGGACCGCCTCCGTACGCCGATGATCCGCGACCGCGGCGAGGACGGTTTCCGTGGCGAGCTGCGACCCGCGAGCTGGATGGAGGCGTTCGACGCCGCCGCCGAGGGGCTGCGGGCCGCGCGTGAGCCGGACCGACACTCGAACGGCGGGGTCGGCGTGCTCCCAGGTGGTCGCCTGACCATCGAGGACGCCTACGCGTACGCGAAGTTCGCGCGGACCGCGCTCGAGACCAACGACATCGACTACCGCGCCCGCGTCCACTCTGCCGAGGAGGAGGCGTTCCTCGCCGCCGCCGTGGCGGGGTCGGGGATCGGCGTGACCTTCACCGACCTCGAGCACGCCGAGGTCGTCCTCCTCGTGGGCATCGAACCCGAGGAGGAGGCCGGGGTCGTCTTCCTCCGGCTGCGCAAGGGTGCGCTCGCGCACGGTCTGCGGGCCTTCGCGGTCGCACCGTTCGCCACCCGCGGCCTCCAGCGCATCGGTGAGAAGGGCGGCACGCTCCTGCGGGCGGCTCCCGGCACCGAGGCGGAGGTGCTCGACGCTGTCGGCACCGAGCCGGAGCTCGACGAGCTGCGCGAAGCCCTCGAGGGCGCTGAGCCTGGCCGGGCCGTCGTGCTCGTCGGCGAGCGCCTCGCCGGAGTTCCCGGCGGGCTCTCCGCCGCGCTGCGGCTCGCGAACCGCACCGGGGCACGTCTCGCCTGGATCCCACGCCGCGCCGGCGAGCGGGGCGCGGTCGAGATGGGCGCGCTGCCGTCGGTCCTCCCGGGCGGTCGACCGGTGGCCGACGCCGCCGCACGTGTCGACATCGCCGCGGCCTGGGGTTCCGTCACGCTCCCGCAGGCTCCCGGTCGCGACACCGCCGGGATCCTCGGCGCACTCGCGTCGGGCGAGCTGCGCGGCGTCGTCGTCGGTGGACTGGAGCTCTCTGACCTCCCTGACCCGGTGGGCGCTCGCGCGGCCCTCGAGGTCGCGGACTTCGTCGTCTCGCTCGAGGTGCGCAGCAGCGACGTCACCGACCTTGCCGACGTGGTCCTGCCCGTCGCGCCCCCGGCCGAGAAGGCCGGTGCGTTCTGGAGCTGGGAGGGTCGCGTGCGACCGTTCGGCCAGGCGCTCGAGTCCACCGCGATGGCGGACCACCGGGTGCTCGACGCGATCGCCGACGCCCTCGGCGTCCAGCTGGGCCTGCCCACCCTCGGTGCAGCGCGGGCCGAGATCGAGCAGCTCGGCGCCTGGGACGGGACGCGTGTCGTCGCCCCGGACGTCGAGTCGCTCGAGCCGCCGCAGATCGACCCGGGCCAGGCGGTCCTCGCGTCGTGGCGCATGCTGCTCGACTCCGGCCGACTCCAGGACGGCGAGGCCTTCCTCGCAGGCACGGCCAAGCGCCCGGTCGCCCGGGTCTCGGCCGCCACGGCAGCCTCGGTCGTGGTGCCGGACCGCGCAGGCGGCCTCCTCGACGGGGAGCCGCTCACGGTGTCGACCGCCCACGGCTCCATCACCCTTCCCGTGGTGGTCACGGACATGCCCGACCACGTGGTCTGGCTGCCGATGCGGTCGCCGGGCTCCTCGGTGCACCAGTCGCTGTGCGCAGCTCCCGGTTCCCTCGTCCGGCTCTCGGGCGTCGTCCCCTCGACGGACGCGGCCGCACGACACGAAGGGCAGGACGCCTGATGGTCGACTTCTCGAACGACACGATCTGGACGTACGTCGTCAAGGCCGTGCTCATCCTCGTCTTCCTCCTCACGAGCGTGCTCATCGCGATCTGGTTCGAGCGCAAGGTCGTCGCGCGGATGCAGGTGCGGCCCGGGCCCAACGTCCACGGGCCCTTCGGCCTGCTGCAGTCGCTCGCCGACGCGATGAAGCTCCTGCTCAAGGAGGACATCACCGTCAAGGCGGCGGACAAGTTCGTCTACATCCTCGCCCCGATGATCGCCGTGTTCGCGTCGCTGCTGACCTTCGCGGTCATCCCGCTGGGCCCGCAGGTGACCATCCCCTTCACGAACATCTCGACCCCGGCGCAGCTCACCGACTTCCCGGTCGCGGTGCTCTACATCCTCGCGTGCGCGTCGGTCGGCGTGTACGGGATCATCCTCGGCGGCTGGGCGTCCGGCTCCACGTACCCCCTGCTCGGGGCGGTGCGGTCCACCGCCCAGGTCATCAGCTACGAGCTCGCCATGGGCCTCTCGCTCGTGAGCGTCTTCATCATGGTCGGCTCGATGTCGACGAGCGAGATCGTCGACTACCAGACGGACTACTGGCTCGTCATCCCGCTCATGCCGGCGTTCATCATCTACGTCATCTCGATGGTGGGGGAGACCAACCGGCTCCCGTTCGACCTCCCGGAGGCCGAGGGCGAGCTCGTCTCGGGCTACATGACCGAGTACTCCTCGATGAAGTTCGCGTGGTTCTTCCTCGCCGAGTACATCAACATGATCAACGTCTCGGCCGTCGCCACGACGCTCTTCATGGGCGGCTGGCGGGCACCGTGGCCGCTGTCGTCGGTCAACGACGGCATGTTCAACGAGGGCTGGTGGCCCATCGCGTGGTTCCTCGTGAAGATGTGGGGCTTCATGTTCCTCTTCGTGTGGATCCGCGGGACGCTCCTGCGGCTGCGCTACGACCAGTTCATGAAGTTCGGGTGGAAGGTCCTCATCCCCTTCGCGCTCGCCTGGATCGTCTGCGTCTCCGTCATCCGCGGCCTGCGCGACTTCCACGACGTCAACCTCCAGAGCGTCGGGATCGGGATCTTCGTCGTGGCAGCCGTGGTGCTCCTCGTCATCCAGCTCATCCCGGAACGCAAGAGCGCGGAGGCCGCTCCGGCGGCCGACGCCCCCTTCGACGCGTTCGCCGACGGCTTCCCGGTGCCGCCCCTGCCGGGCCAGAAGCTCCCACCGTCGCCGCGCGCCGAGCGCCGAGCCCGCGCAGCGGTCGGGGCAGGCCCCACCACAGACGCAGGGACCACAGAGCCCGCGTCCGACGACACCCCACCAGCGACCGGCAAGGAGGCCCACGATGAGTGAAGATCCGAAGCCCTATGAGCCCCTGATCGAGCAGCCCTCGGGGCTGGCCGAGATCCTCGCGCCCGTCGCCGGGTTCGGCGTCACGCTGTCCTCGATGTTCCGGCCGACGGTCACCGAGCAGTACCCGTTCGAGAAGGTGCCGACCAAGCCCCGCTACCACGGCCGCCACCAGCTCAACCGGTACGCCGACGGCCTCGAGAAGTGCATCGGCTGCGAGCTGTGCGCCTGGGCGTGCCCCGCGGACGCGATCTACGTCGAGGGCGCGGACAACGCAGCCCTGCCCGACGGCGCCCACCGGTCGCCGGGGGAGCGCTACGGGAGCGTCTACCAGATCAACTACCTGCGCTGCATCTTCTGCGGCCTGTGCATCGAGGCGTGCCCCACGCGGGCGCTGACGATGACGAACGAGTACGAGCTCGCCGGCCCGACGCGTGCGGGCATGATCTGGGAGAAGGAGGACCTCTTGGCGCCGATGCGCGAAGGGATGCTCGCCGCCCCGCACCCGATGGTGCCCGGGACGACCGACACCGACTACTACCGCGGCGAGATCACGGGCCCGTCGACCGAGCAGGTCGACTGGGTCGCCGAGCACCGACCGGACGACGCGACCCTCGAGTCCGCGACAGCAGCAGCACAGGCCGCCGCCGCGTCCGCCCGGGCGGTGCGCTGATGGTCGGCGCCGGCGAAGCGGTCCTCTTCTGGTGCCTCGCACCCGTCATGGTCGTCGCCGCCCTCGGCCTCGTCTTCGCGCGCAAGGCGGTCCACGCGACGCTCTGCGTCGTGTTCGTCATGGTGTGCCTCGCGGTGCTCTATGTCGCGAACGAGGCGCCGTTCCTCGGGATCGTGCAGATCGTCGTGTACACCGGTGCCGTGATGATGCTCTTCCTCTTCGTCATCATGCTTGTCGGTGTGGACGCCTCGGACTCCCTCGTCGAGACCATCCGCGGCCAGCGGCTGGTCGGGTGGCTCCTCGGTCTCGGCCTCGGTGCGGTGCTCGTCGGTGTGCTCACCCGGGTCGCCTTCCCCGAGGGGGTCGGGCTCGCCGAGGCGAACGAGGTGACGAACCCTGTCGGGCTCGCCCGCATCCTCTTCACCGACTTCGTCTTCGGTCTCGAGATCGTCGGCATCCTCCTCGTCACCGCGGCCCTCGCCGCCCTGACGCTCACGCACAAGCAGAGGCTCGTGCCGCGCGTCGGACAGAAGGAGATGGCGGCGTCCCGCGTCGCCGGCGGCGGGTCGCTCGTGCCGCTCCCGGCACCCGGTGTGTACGCCCAGCGCAACGCGATGGACGTGCCCGCGCTCGACGCGCAGGGCCGTCCGATCACGGCCTCGGTCTCGCGTGTCCTGCGCATCCGCGGGCAGGAGCGCGGCGCACCGGTCGAGTCCGAGATCCTCGGTCTCGACGACTCGGGTGCGCCCGGCCGGCTCGCCGGCCCTGCCCGCCGGGACCCCGCCGACACGACCGAAGAGGAGAGCTGACATGGACCTCAGCAACTATCTGGTCCTCGCCGCCATCCTCTTCACGATCGGCGCCGCGACGGTGCTCCTGCGCCGCAACGCCATCATCGTGTTCATGGGCATCGAGCTCATGCTCAACGCGTCGAACCTCATGTTCGTCACGTTCGCGCGCATGCACGGGGACCTCACCGGCCAGGTCGTGGCCTTCTTCGTCATGGTCGTCGCCGCCGCCGAGGTGGTGGTGGGTCTCGCCATCATCGTGTCCATCTTCCGAACCCGCAGGTCCGCGTCGGTCGACGACGTCAACCTGCTGAAGAACTGAAAGGGAGCGGTCGGATTGGACACGTCACTGATCGATGCTGCCTGGCTGCTCATCGCCATACCCCTCGTCGGGGCGGCGGTCCTGCTCCTCGTCGGGCGGCGCGCCGACGGCTGGGGACACTGGCTGGGCGTCCTCGTCTCGGCCTCGAGCTTCGTCGTCGGGCTCCTCGTCATCCTCGCTCTGCTCGGCCGTGACGCGAACGACCGCGTCGTCGACGTCCACCTCTTCTCGTGGATCGACGCGGGGACGCTGGACGTCGACGCCGGCCTGCGGATCGACCCCCTGAGCATGACGTTCGTCATGCTCGTGACCTTCGTCGGCACGCTCATCCACGTCTACTCGGTCGCCTACATGGAGCACGACGCGGACCGGCGGCGGTTCTTCGCGTACCTCAACCTCTTCGTCGCCGCGATGCTCACGCTCGTCCTCGCGGACTCCTACCTCCTGCTCTTCGTCGGCTGGGAGGGCGTCGGCCTGGCGTCGTACCTGCTCATCGGGTTCTGGAACCACGTGCCCGCGAACGCGACGGCCGCCACCAAGGCGTTCGTCGTCAACCGCGTGGCCGACGTCGGGATGATCGTCGCCCTCATGCTCATGTTCGCCACCTTCGGCGCGGTCGACTTCGCGACCGTCTTCGCCGGTGCGGGCTCGTCCACGGACACCGCCGTGCTCACGGCGATCGGCCTCGTCCTCCTCGTCGCGGCGTGCGGCAAGAGCGCCCAGTTCCCGCTCCAGTCCTGGCTCGGCGACGCGATGGCCGGACCCACGCCGGTCTCCGCGCTCATCCACGCGGCGACCATGGTCACCGCGGGCGTCTACCTCGTGGTGCGCTCGGGGCCGATCTTCACCGAGGCCCCCACAGCGCTGCTCGTCACGGCGATCGTCGGTGCGGTCACGCTGCTCTTCGGGGCGATCGTCGGCTGCGCCAAGGACGACATCAAGAAGGCCCTCGCGGCCTCGACCATGTCGCAGATCGGCTACATGATGCTCGCCGCCGGGCTCGGCCCGATCGGCTACGCGTTCGCGATCTTCCACCTCCTCACGCACGGGTTCTTCAAGGCCGGCATGTTCCTCGGTGCGGGCTCGGTCATGCACGGTATGGACGACGACGTGAACATGCGCCGCTTCGGCGCGCTGTCGAAGTACATGAAGATCACGTGGCTCACCTTCGGCGTCGGGTGGCTCGCCATCCTCGGCATCCCTCCGTTCTCGGGGTTCTGGAGCAAGGACAAGATCATCGAGTCCGCGTTCGCCGCCGACGGCGCGCAGGGCTGGCAGCCGTGGGTCTTCGGCACCGTCGCGCTCGTCGGCGCAGGCATCACGGCGTTCTACATGTCGCGACTGTTCTTCATGACCTTCCACGGAGACAAGCGGTGGGCCACCGAGCTGTCCGACGGGTCCGTGACCCCGGAGACCCCGCAGCGGCACCCGCACGAGTCCCCGGCGCTCATGACATGGCCGATGATCATCCTCGCCGTCGGATCGGCCGCCCTCGGAGGCGTCCTCATGATCGGCGGTACCTTCGCCACCTGGCTGGAGCCCGTCACGGGGCACGTCGAGCACCACGAGCCCGTGCTGCCGATCCCCGTGATCATGGTGGCCACCCTGGCGCTCGTCCTCGCCGGCGCGTTCCTCGCCTGGCGTCAGTACGCCGCCTCCGCGGTCCCGGTGGTGCCGCCACGCGGCACGGTCCTCACACGGGCGGCCCGCGTCGACCTCTACCAGGAGGTCGTCAACCAGAATGTCCTCCAGCGCCCTGGGCAGTACCTCACGCGGTCCCTGGTGTACGCCGACAAGAAGGTCGTCGACGGCGGCTTCATGGGCTTCGCCGGGCTCCTCGGCGTGCTCGGCATCGGCGTGAAGCGGATGCAGAACGGGTACGTGCGGTCCTATGCCGCCATGATGCTCGCCGGCTTCGGCGTGCTCGTCGTGGTCGTCCTGAGTGTGTGGAACTGAGAGGGCGGGCAGATGAACATCGACGCGAACATGCCATGGCTCACCCTGCTCGTAGCGCTGCCGCTCGTCGGCGCGCTCGTGCTGTGGGCCCTTCCGAAGCGTTCGGTCCGCCTCGCGCGGCCGCTCGCCCTGGGCTTCTCCCTCGCCGAGGTCGCGCTGCTCGTCGTGACCGTCGCGGCGTTCGACCGCTCAGCGGCGGGGACGCACCAGCTCACCGAGACGCACGAGTGGATCCCCCAGCTCGGCGTGAGCTACGCGCTCGGCGTCGACGGCGTCGGGCTGCTGCTCGTCGCCCTGAGCGTGGTCCTCGTCCCGCTCGTCATCGGGGCTGCCTGGCGTGAGCAGGGGATGGACCGGCCGGAGGTCGTCGAGCAGGACCGCGCTCCCGGGCCCGTCCGGCTGCGCCACTACCTCGCGCTCGTCCTCGTCCTCGAGATGTTCATGGTGCTCATCTTCGCGGCGCGGGACGTGTTCCTCTTCTACGTGGTGTTCGAGGCCATGCTCGTGCCCGTCTACTTCATGATCGGTGGCTTCGGCGACGGGGCCCGGCGACGCTACGCGGCCATCAAGTTCCTCATCTTCTCCCTCGCCGGTGGCCTCGTCATGCTCGTGGCCGTCATCGCCCTCTACGTCCAGGGGCCGGGCGGCCCGCAGGGCTTCCTCGTCGAGAACCTCGTGGGCCTCTCGCTCGACCAGACCACCGAGCGTCTGCTCTTCCTCGGGTTCTTCCTCGCCTTCGCGATCAAAGCACCGCTGTTCCCGGTCCACTCGTGGCTGCCCGACGCCGCTGAGCACGCCCCGGCGGGCACGTCCGTGCTCCTCGTGGGGGTGCTCGACAAGGTCGGGACCTTCGGGATGCTCACGCTCTGCCTGCCGCTCTTCCCCGACGCGTCCCGCTGGGCCGCGCCGGTGATCATCGTGCTCGCGGTCGTGTCGATCCTCTACGGCGCGCTCCTCGCGCTCGGCCAGCAGGACATCATGCGGCTCGTCGCCTACACGTCGGTGTCGCACTTCGGGTTCATCGTGCTCGGCATCTTCGCGTTCGAGCAGCTGAGCGTCTCCGGGTCGTCCTTCTACATGATCAACCACGGCATCTCCACCGGGCTGCTCTTCCTCGTCGCCGGCTTCCTCGTCGCGCGGTCCACGACGGGCCGCTCGCGGCAGATCGGCGACTTCGGCGGGATGCAGAAGGTCGTGCCGGTGCTCGCGGGCACGTTCCTCGTCGCCGGCCTCTCGGCGCTCTCGCTGCCCGGCCTGTCGACGTTCGTCTCGGAGATCATGGTCCTCGTCGGGACCTACGGTCGCAGCCCTGCGGCAGCCGTCGTCGCCGCGACGGGCGTGATCCTCGCCGCCCTCTACGTCCTGCTCACCTATCAGCGCATCTTCACCGGACCGGTGCGCCACGAGCTCGCCGGGACGGCGGACCTGTCGGCCCGCGAGAAGTGGGTCGCTGCACCGCTGGTGGTCGGGCTCCTCGTCCTCGGGTTCCTCCCCGGAGCGGCGCTCGAGCTCGTCCGTGAGCCCGCTGCGGTCACGGTGGAGCAGGTGGGGCTCACGCCCGACGCCACCACGCCCGACGACAGCACCGCCCAGCCCATCGAGGGGAGCGACTCATGATCGCGAACGCTGCAGCAGAGGGCGTGTTCGTCGCGCCCGCGGTCGAGTGGGTCGCCCTCACACCGCTCATCATCGTCGTCAGCGCCGGGGTCGTCGGGGTGCTCGTCGAGTCCTTCGTCCCCGCGCGGCTGCGCCGCACGGTCCAGGTGGTCCTCACCGCAGCCGCCCTCGCGGCGGCGCTCGGCGTCATCGTCTGGCAAGGAGCCACCTGGATCCAGCCGGACGGGACGGGCGGGAAGGCCGTCCTCGGCGGGGCCCTCCAGCTCGACGGGACCGCCCTGCTCTTCCAGGGCACGATCGCGCTCCTCGCCCTGCTCGCGCTGCTCGTCGTCTCGGACCGCACCGTGGCGATGCAGAGCCCCTTCGCGCCGAGCGCTGCCGCGATCCCGGGCTCCGAGTACGAGGACCTCGCCCGCCGGAAGGGCCTCGAGCAGACCGAGGCCTACCCCCTGCTCATGTTCGCCGTCGCCGGGATGCTCATCTTCCCCGCGGCCGGGGACCTCGTGACGATGTTCATCGCCCTCGAGGTGCTCTCGCTGCCGCTCTACGTGCTCTCCGGCATGGCCCGCCGCCGACGCCTGCTGTCCCAGGAGGCGTCCTTCAAGTACTTCGTCCTCGGTGCCTTCGCGTCCGCACTCTTCCTCTTCGGCACCGCGCTGCTCTACGGCTACTCGGGTTCGGTCACCCTCCAGGGGATCGGGACGGCCTCGGCCACGGTCGCCCAGGGCGGTGGGCCCGAGAACTGGGAGCTCCTGTGGCTCGTCGGCGTGCTCCTCGTCGTCTCCGGCCTGCTGTTCAAGGTGGGAGCCGTTCCGTTCCAGGCATGGACCCCGGACGTCTACCAGGGTGCGCCGACCCCGATCACGGGATTCATGGCAGCGTGCACCAAGGTCGCAGCCTTCGGTGCGCTCCTCCGGTTCCTCTACATGGGCGGCTTCGTCGGCTCGGTCGAGATGCTCGACTCCGTCAAGGCGGCGCTGTGGGTCGTCGCGATCGCGACGATGATCGTGGGCACCGTCGTCGGTGCCACCCAGACGGACATGAAGCGGATGCTCGGCTACTCGTCGATCGCCCACGCAGGCTTCGTCCTCGTCGCCATCCTCGGCTTCAACGGCGCCGGCATCAAGGCTGTGGTCTTCTACCTGCTCGTCTACGGGCTCGCGACCATCGGTGCGTTCGCCGTCGTCACGCTCGTGCGCGAGGTCGGTCCCGGTGGGGAGATCCTCGGCGAGGCGACCCACCTCGGCCAGTGGGCCGGTCTCGGCCGCCGGCGCCCGTGGCTCGCTGCGTCCTTCGCGCTCTTCCTGCTGTCGTTCGCGGGCATCCCGCTCACCGGTGGCTTCATCGCGAAGTACGGAGCCTTCGCGGCGGCCGTCGAGGGCAACGAGGTCCTCGGCGACGCGACGGTCCTCGCCGTCGTCGGTGTGCTCGCGTCCGCGGTCGCCGTGTTCTTCTACATCCGGGTCGTCGTCATCATGTTCTTCACGTCACCCGAGGGGATGGCCCCGGTGGAGGTGACGGGAAGCGCCGGTGCCGAGGCGTCCGACACGGCACGGTCCTCCGTCCTCGTCGCCACCGGTGCGCCGGCCGTGACAGTCGTCCGGTCGGAAGGGATGACTGCGGTGACGATCGGCGTCACGGCTGCGGCGGTGCTCGCCCTCGGGGTCTTCCCGTCGCCGGTCCTCGACCTCGTCGCGCACGTCACCGGTATCCGCTGATCGTGGTCGGCCGGGACGAGCCAGGGAGCACAGACGGTGAGCGAGAGCCCTCCGGGCGCGGAGCGACGTCGGTCACAGATCTGGCCGACGCCGGGTGTCCCGGTCGGAGGACTGGATGACAGCGGATAGGTTCTACCTGTGACTAACGCTGCTATCGGCATGCCGGACGTGGACGGAGAGCTGTCCGAGACGCTCGTGCGCCGCCTTGCTCTCGTCGAGGAGCGCCTGCGGGACTCGGTGACCAACGCCGACACTCTCGCCGACACCGCTTCGCGACACCTCGTCAACGCCGGAGGAAAGCGGCTGCGGCCGCTGCTCGTGCTGCTGACGGCCGAGCTCGGTGAGGCCGCCCGGCCGGAGGTGATCGACGCAGCCGTTGTCGTCGAGCTCACCCATCTCGCGACGCTCTACCACGACGACGTCATGGACTCCGCGCCGCTGCGACGAGGCGCCCCGTCCGCGCACGAGGTCTGGGGCAACTCCGTCGCCATCCTCACGGGCGATCTCCTCTTCGCCCGGGCGTCGCGCACGGTTGCCGGGCTCGGCCCCGAGGCGGTCCGCCTCCAGGCCGAGACCTTCGAGCGCCTCTGCCTCGGACAGCTCCACGAGACCGTCGGCCCGTCGCGCGGCGAGGACCCGGTGCAGCACTACCTGCGCGTCCTGTCGGACAAGACGGCGTCCCTCCTCGCGACGTCCGCACGGTTCGGTGCCAAGTTCGCCGGGTGCCGCCCGGAGGTGGTCGAGGTCGTCGCGAACTACGGCGAGAAGCTCGGTGTCGCCTTCCAGCTGGCCGACGACGTCATCGACCTGACCTCTGAGGGTGGGCTCACCGGCAAGACTCCGGGGACGGACCTGCGCGAGCAGGTCCCGACGATGCCGGTCCTGCTCCTGCGCAGCCGGATCGCTGCGGCGTCCGCCGACGGCGCCGGCGCGCTGCCTGCCGACCTCGAGCTCCTCGGTCTGCTCGACGGGGACCTCGCGTCGGACGCCGATCTCGAGCGCGCTGTGAGCGCGTTGCGCCACCACGCCGTCGTCGCCGAGACGCGGGCCCAGGCCGTCGCGTGGGCGCGGGACGCAGTCGCCGAGCTGGCGCCGCTCCCGGAGGGACCCGTCAAGGCCGCCCTGGTGTCCTTCGCCGACGCGCTCGTGGATCGCACGGCCTAGAACATGTCGCTCCACGGGCCGCCGGGCGACGGAGGGGACTAGTCCCCATCGCCCGAGCGCGTCAAGAAGATTACGGTCAGGCACCATGGAGTGATGAGCCCTCTCCAGGGCGGCTCCCAGCGGACGAGTGAGGTGGTGCAAGGTGAGCATGCGATACGCCACCAGCACCCTGCGCTGGGGAGCGACGACGCACGCAGGCCGACGACGCGCAGCGAACGAGGACTCCTTCCACGCCGCGCGTGGCGTGTACTTCGTCGCCGACGGCATGGGCGGGCACGAGGCGGGAGCGCGAGCCAGCGCGACGGCCGTCGCCATCCTCTGCGGTCTCGGCGAGTCGAGCAACGCGACGGTCGAGGACGTGCGCGAGGCGGTGAGCGACGCCCACTCGGCGATCTCCCGCATCGCCACCCAGCCGGGCCGGGGTGCCGGGACGACCATCTCCGGAGTCGTCGCCGTGGACTACGAGGGAGTTCCGACCTGGCTCGTGACCAACGTGGGCGACTCACGCACCTACCGTTTCGTCGACGGTGAGCTGCAGCAGGTCACCGTCGATCACTCCCTGGTCCAGGAGCTCGTCTCTGCAGGAGAGGTCACGCCGCAGGAGGCCCGCACCTACGCACGACGCCACGTCATCACCCGGGCGCTCGGGGGGCTCGTGGAGCCCCAACCCGACTGCTGGTACATGCCCATGGTCCCGGGGGAGCGCATCCTCATCTGCTCCGACGGGCTGAGCGACGACGTCGGTGCGGGTGAGATCGCGGCCGTGCTGCGCGCCCAGCCCCACCCCCAGCTGGCAGCCGACCAGCTGGTGAACTGTGCTCTCCTGGCAGGTGGCCGCGACAACATCACCGTCGTGGTCGTCGACGTCGGGACCGACCTGCGCCAGGACGCCGGCAGCGGTGTCCACACCCACGGTCGGCAGAGTTCCGTTCTCTCTGCATAGGCGCTAACGTCCTCACGAACCGCCATGCGGGCCGGAGGACAGCGCCGCCAGACGATCGATCCAGCCCGCGAGCCACCGACGGCGCGCGAAACCAAGAAGAGGTCCACATGTCGATCCGCTACGCACCAGGCCCGGCGTTCGCGCTCGTGCGGCCGGGGCTCGTGGTGGTCGTGGACCCGACCGTCGGCCTGTCGACCGTCGCACGGTTGTGGGACTCCCTCGAGCACGTCGCGCCGGGCGACGGGATGGCCGTGGTCCTCGACGCCGTGACGACCGTCCTCGACCCGACCTGGAGGGCGCTGCCCGCGTTCTCGGTCGTGGCGCTCACCGGGCTGGGCCCGGCAGGCACCGACGTGACCGTCGCCGCGCACGTCGCGTCCCGCGGCGACCTCGCGGTGCACCTGCGCAGCGCCGCCGGCGAGACGACCGTCGCCGGACGCAACGTCACGACGTGGGTCGAGAACCAGGTCGACGACGTGCACGCCGTCACCCTCGGCCCCGGCAGCGACGGCGCGGAGGACCGTGTGCTGACGATCGTCAGCGGCATCGTCCAGGTCTCCACGCTCGGGTGGGGCGTCTCGTCTGCGCCGGTCGTCGACGCTGCCGAGGAGCAGGAGGTCGTCGAGCCGGTCGCTGTCGAGCCGGAGCCGGCACCCGAGCCGGAGCCGGCACCCGAGCCGGAGCCGGCTCCCGAGCCCGAGCCCGACGAAGCACCGGGCGCCGTGCCCGCGCTCGACGCCGAGGTTCAGCACGTGGGTGGCCCGGCGGTCGTGACGGCCGCGGAGGCCGAGCCCGAGCTGATCGTGGAGCCAGAACCCGCACCGACTCCCGAACCAGAGCCGACTCCCGAGCCCGAGCCCGAGGTCGCGGAGCCTGAGAGGGAGGCCCTCCCGGCTGCCGAGCTGCGCGAGCTCGAGTTCGGTCGCACCCTGGCCGACCTTCCCGAGGACTGGCGCGCGGGAGGGCACCTCCTCGAGGAAGACCCCGAGACGGCCTCGTCCGACGGGCTCGCGACCGACGGACCTTCCGTCGACGGCACCCCGGCTGACGACCACGAGGGCGCGTCGACCGAGCTCGGCGAGTCACCGGACGGGCACCACGCGCTCCCCGACACCGACGTCCCCGTCCCCGTGGACCTCGATGACGACTCTTCGGCACACGAGGACTCCCCGGACGAGGACCTGGACGACTCGACGATCCTCTCGACAGCCGGGTCGGCGATCCCGGTCCCTGGTCCCGCCCACGCCGTGCAGCCACCCAGCGCGGTCGCGCCGCTACCCCCGGCTCCGCGTACACCGACCGGTGGACAGGCGGCTGGGGCTGTCGGGCTGCCACCGGTGCCGCCCCCACCCCCGTCGCCGCCGTCCCCTGTGTACGCATCCGCCTACGGTGTGAACCCGCAGCCCGTGAGCACGCCGCCCACGGCCACGCAGTCGCAGCCCACCCTGGGGGCGGCGCAGAGCAGCACGGCACCGAGCCTCGGCGGGTACGGCGTCGTCGCACCGCAGCCCCCGGGCGAGTCGCCGAACGCGCCGACGTCGCAGGCTCCGGCCGAGCCCGCACCGCCGGTCTCGGCGCCTCGCGGACCGGTGCCGAAGGCTCCGGAGATCTTGGCGCGGTCGTGCTTCTTCGGGCACGCCAACCCGCCGGTCCGGATGACGTGCTCGCAGTGCGGGGGAGGGCTGAGCCCGAACGCCCAGCTCGTCGAGCGTCCGTCCCTCGGCCGTGTGCGGTTCTCCCACGGGGAGGTCGTCGACCTCGTCCAGCCTGTCGTCGTGGGCCGGTTCCCCATGCCACAGTCCCAGCAGCCGCCTGCGCCGCGGCTCGTCACGGTGGTGAGCCCGAGCCAGGACGTCTCACGCTCGCACCTGGAGGTGCGCCTCGAGGGGTGGCACGTCCTGCTCGTCGACCTCGACACCGTGAACGGCACGACTCTCCTGCGGTCCGGTCAGGCTCCTCGCCGCCTGCACCCGCACGAGCCCACCCTCATCGCGGAGGGCGACGTCGTCGACCTCGGCGACGGTGTCATCCTCACGTTCGAGGGCATCGCGTGAGCACCAAGCGCCCGCCTTCGCCACCCCCCGAGATCCAGGGGTACGAGTACCTCCGGGTCATCGGGTCCGGAGGCTTCGCCGACGTCTTCCTGTACCAGGAGTTCCGTCCTCGCAGGCAGGTGGCCATCAAGGTCCTCCTGCCCCAGTGGTCGGACGGTACGACGCGCGAGGCGTTCGCCGCAGAGGCCGACCTCATGGCGGCGGTCTCGAGCCACCCGTCGATCGTCACGATCTTCGACAGCGACGTCACGGACGACGGGCGCCTGTACCTGGCCATGGAGTACTGCTCCCGGCCGAACCTCTCGGCGCGGTACAAGAAGGAGCGGCTCGGCATCGCCGAGACCTTGCGGATCGGTGTGCAGATCGCCGGAGCGGTGGAGACCGCGCACCGGTCGGGCATCGTCCACCGGGACATCAAGCCGGCGAACATCCTCGTCACGGACTACGGGCACCCGGCCCTGACCGACTTCGGCATCTCGGCG
This sequence comes from Sanguibacter sp. 25GB23B1, assembly GCF_040012415.1. Lineage (NCBI taxonomy): Bacteria > Bacillati > Actinomycetota > Actinomycetes > Micrococcales > Sanguibacteraceae > Sanguibacter > Sanguibacter sp. 25GB23B1. The sequence continues at coordinate 45,622 of NZ_JBDYKL010000022.1, read as the reverse complement.
ACGATCGAGCAGAGCGAGGCCGGCGCTGACGGGATGTCCGTCCCGTGGTCACCGCCGGAGAACCTCACGGCGACCCCGTGCAGCGGGGTGACGAGCGACGTGTGGTCGTTGGCCGCGACGATCTACACCCTTCTGGCGGGCCGGTCGCCGTTCGAGGTCCCGGGCGGGGTGAACACCCAGCGGGCGCTCATCGAGAGGATCACCCACGACCCGTTGCCGCCCATCGGCCGCGGTGACGTCCCGGCCTCGCTCGAGCGTGTCCTGGCTGTCGCGATGGCGAAGTCGCCGGCCATGCGCTACCCGACGGTCCTCGAGATGGCTCGTGAGCTGCAGCAGGTGCAGATGGAGCTCTCCCTCGCGACGTCGCCGATCGACATCCTCGAGGGGGCGTCGGTCGGTGGGGACGAGCGTCCGGCTGCGCACCACGACGGCGCACTCGCCGACGACGACGGCGGCACGCGGATGCGGCTCGCGACCGACCGCTACCACCCTGCGTACGGCGTCGCGCACAGCGAGGGATCGGCGCGCGGGCCTGTCCGGTCACGGACGCCTTCCGGTGTCGCGGACTCGCTCTCGGGGAGCATCGGTCACGACTCGTCCTCGCTGAGCTACGGCTCGATCAACGGTGTCCCGTACGTCCCGGTCGACGAGCGGCGGCACGCTGGTGCTGTGACGGGCCGGCCGGTCGCCGCGTCGGGCGCTCCCTCGATCGTCGCGCCACCACCGTCAGCCACGACCACCGGGAGCGCCTCGACGAGCGCGTCCTCGACGAGCGCGTCCCACGGCTACTACACGACGACGGGGACCGCGTCACCCACAGGGACGGGCAGCGGGGGCGGCACGGCTGCGACCGGGAGCGGAGGATGGTCCGGGGGCGCTGCACCGGATCCGTCCGCCCGTCCCACAGGTCTCGTGGCGTTCCTCAGGCAGCCCGCCGTCCTCGTCGTGGCGCTGGCGGTGCTCGTCGGGATCGGCGGGGGCTTCGGGGTGTACCTGACCTTCGCGGACCCGGGCGGGAGCGTCCCGGCTGCGGAGGTGCCGCAGCCTGCGGACCTCTCGGTCACGGTGAGCGGGAGCGTCGCCGTGTTCGTCTGGTCGAACCCGGACGCGCAGGACGGGGACTTCTACGCCTATCGCCCGGTGCTCGGTGCCGAGGGCTCGGAGGGCGAGACCGACCCGGAGTCGGTCGTCCCGCTCAAGCAGACGTCGGCTCTCACCGCGTCGGTCAACACGTTCGGCGTCGACGAGGCCTGCCTCGAGGTAGCGATCGTCCGCGGCGGGAGGCTCTCGGCCGAGCCGGCTGTGAGGTGCCTCGAATGACGGTGTTCTTCGATAGAGTGCTGACGCGTCCATGTGCGATGGATCGCACCCACGAAGGAGTACCTGCGCGATGACGGAACTTGCGATCGAATACTGCGGCGAGTGGTTCCGCCCAGCCCTCGACGAACCGTTCGAGGTGGGTCGCGAGTCCGACCTGTCGGTCGATGACAACCCGTACCTGCACCGCCGGTTCCTGCGCATCACGCACACGGACGGCATCTGGTGGCTCGCGAACGTGGGCTCGCTCATCTCTGCGACGGTGTGCGACGCGAGCGGTGGGGTGCAGTCCTGGCTGTCTCCTGGCAACCGGCTCCCCATCGTCTTCAAGACGACCACGGTCGTCTTCACCGCGGGTCCCACGACGTACGAGATCCTCATGCACCTCGAGGGTTCGCCGTACGAGGAGGTGCTCACCGACGACCCGCAGATCGGCGAGACGACCATCGGTGTCATCGCGTTCACCACGAGCCAGAAGCAGCTGATCGTCGCGCTCTGCGAGCCGATGCTCAAGCGGGACGGTGCCGGCCTCAGCGAGATCCCGTCGACCGCCGAGGCGGCGAAGCGTCTCGGCTGGGCGACGACGCGCTTCAACCGCAAGCTCGACAACGTGTGCGACAAGCTCGACCGCCTGGGCGTGAAGGGTCTGCGCGGCGGACCCAAGCAGCTCGCGACGAACCGTCGGGCACGCCTGGTGGAGTATGCCGTGACGTCGCGTCTCGTGACGTCAGCGGACCTGCCGCTCCTCGACGTCGAGTCCGACGACTGAGCGCCGTGACGAGCCAGACGCTCACGTTCCCGAGCGAGGCGTTCCCTGCATACCCGAGCCTCTCGATGGTGACGCCCGCCGGGTGGGTCGCGCTGGCCGGGGTGGGGCTGCCGCTGGCAGCCGCCTGTGAGGTCCCGCAGGGTCAGTTCCGACCGAACGTCCTCGTCACCGTGCAGCGCTTCGGCGCCGGGCACACGCTCGCGGACGCCCGCAAGGAGGTCAACGCGCGGTTCAAGGAGCTGCCGCGGTTCACCGAGACGCTCCGGGAGGACGGCGCGGAGGTCCTCGGTGCGACAGGACTGCGCGTCGAGGGGTACTTCTCGGACGGCAAGGGCGGGACGCTCGTCCAGGCGGTGCGGATGGTTCTGCTGCAGAGCGGGGCGGTCGCCGATGTGGTGCAGATCACGGGAACGTGCGCGGGTGGCCAGGTCGATCCCACGTTCGGCGAGATCCGTGCCATCCAGGACAGCCTCGCGCTCCTCGGGCCCAGCGTCTGACCTCCACCAGGCGTCCATCATCTAAGATGGCGTATCCACCAGCCGAGATCTTTGCGAATCTGGTAGGCAGTGAGCGTGAACTTACACTCGTAGGTAACCACCGAGATCTCCTCGGGATCCCAACCGGAAGGCACGAATTTCCGTGAGCACCGATCGTCAACTGCGCGTCGCCATCGTCGGGGCGGGGCCGGCAGGCATCTATGCCGCTGACATCCTCTCCAAGACGGATCTCGACGTCTCCATCGACCTCCTCGAGCGCCTCCCCGCGCCGTTCGGGCTCGTGCGCTACGGCGTTGCGCCCGACCACCCGCGCATCAAGCAGATCATCACCGCCCTGCACAAGGTCCTCGACCGCGGAGACATCCGTCTGCTCGCGAACGTCGACTACGGCATCGACCTCAAGCTCGACGACCTGCGTGAGTTCTACGACGCGGTGATCTTCTCGACCGGAGCGTTCGCCGACGCGGCGCTCCCGATCCCCGGCGTCGAGCTCGACGGATCGTACGGCGCCGCGGACTTCGTCTCCTGGTACGACGGCCACCCGAGCGTCCCGACCACGTGGCCGCTCGACGCCAGCTCGGTCGCCGTCATCGGTGCCGGGAACGTCGCCCTCGACGTCGCACGAGTCCTCTCGAAGCACGCGGACGACCTCCTCGTCACCGAGATCCCGGCGAACGTGTTCGACGGTCTCAAGAGCTCTCCGGTCACCGACGTGCACGTCTTCGCGCGTCGCGGCCCGGCGCAGGCGAAGTTCTCCCCGCTCGAGCTGCGCGAGCTCGGCCACGTGCGCGACGTCGACGTCGTCGTCTACCCCGAGGACTTCGAGTTCGACGAGGGATCGCTGGCGGCCATCAACTCGTCCAACCAGACGAAGCAGGTCGTCAAGACGCTCACCGACTGGGCCCTCAACGACCCGTCGACGTTCACCGCGTCGCGCCGCCTGCACCTGCACTTCCTCCACGCCCCTGCCGAGATCGTCGACGCCGACGGTGACGGCAAGGTCGACGCGCTGCGGACCGAGCGGACCGCGTTCAACGGCGACGGCACGGTCAGCGGCACCGGCGAGTTCCACGACTGGCCCGTGCAGGCCGTCTACCGCGCGGTCGGATACTTCGGTTCCGCGCTCCCCGAGATCCCCTACGACGACCGCAAGGGGGTCATCCCGAACGTCGAGGGTCGTGTCATGGACATCGACGGCGAGCAGGTTCGGGGCGTGTACTGCACCGGCTGGATCAAGCGCGGTCCGGTCGGTCTCATCGGGCACACCAAGTCCGACGCGTCCGAGACCATCCGCAACCTCGTGGCCGACGCCCAGGAGCAGGCCGACTTCGCGTCCGCCACGCAGCCTGAGCCGTCAGCCATCACGGACTTCCTGCGTGACCGCGGCGTCCGGTTCATCGAGTGGGACGGGTGGCAGCTGCTGGACGCCCACGAGCGCTCGCTCGGCGAGCCCCACGGCCGTGAGCGCGTCAAGGTCATCGCGCGCGACGAGATGATCGCTATCGCCTTCGGCGAGACCGCGGCGCCTGCCTGAGCCGTACCCGCGCAAGAGCCCCACAGGCCCCCGTGTCCGCCCCTCCTGGGGAACGGACACGGGGGCCCGTGCGTTGCACCAGGTGGACGGACGACGCGCTCAGCGGTCCGCAGACACGACAGCCGACCTAGGAAGAGACGAGCGGATGGGGCACAGGCACTTCAACGGGCTCAAGACAGCTGTGCTGTTCGGGATCATGTGGGCATTCCTGCTCGGGCTGTGGGCTCTCGTCGGTCAGGGCAGCTCGGGGATGCTCGTCCTGTTCTGCGGCCTCGGGCTCGTCGGTACGGCATACGGCTACTGGAACTCGGACAAGATCGCGATCCGCGCGATGCAGGCACGCCCGGTGAGCGAGATCGAGCAGCCGCAGATGTACCGGATCGTGCGTGAGCTCTCGACGGCCGCACGCCAGCCGATGCCTCGCCTCTACGTCTCGCCCACGGCGGCACCCAACGCGTTCGCGACAGGCAGGAACCCGCGCAACGCCGCGGTCTGCTGCACCGAGGGGATCCTGCGGATGCTCACCGAGCGAGAGCTCCGTGGCGTGCTCGGCCACGAGCTCATGCACGTCTACAACCGAGACATCCTCACTGCCTCGGTCGCGGCAGCCTTCGCAGGCCTCATCACGGGTCTCGCGCAGCTGATGCTCATCTTCGGCGGAGGCCGGGAGCGAGGCGGCAACCCGTTCGCAGCGCTGCTCATGGTGTTCCTCGCGCCTGTGGCGGCGACGCTCGTCCAGCTGGCCATCTCGCGGACCCGAGAGTATGACGCCGACGAGGACGGATCCCACCTCACGGGTGACCCCGCCGCCCTGGCGTCCGCGCTGCGCAAGCTCGAGTCCGGCACGCAGCGTCAGCCGCTGCCCGCGAACCGCGATCTCGTCAACGTGTCGCACCTCATGATCGCGAACCCGTTCCGAGCGACCGGGGTCAAGACGCTCTTCGCCACGCACCCGCCGATGGACGCACGCATCGAGCGGCTCGAGCGGATGGCGGGAGCACAGGGCGGCGGCGGCACGCAGGACGGGCCGATCACCCGCTACTGACGCATCCCGGCGCCGTCGACCGCCCCCGGCGCCGGAGGGTCGAGCGGATGCCGCAGCACGTCCAGCGCTCGTGCGACACCGTCGTCGTCGTTGCTGGCCGTCGTCAGGCTCGCCTCCGCGAGGACGTCGGGGTGGGCGTTCGCCACAGCGATCGACGTCCCTGCCCAGCGGAGCATCGGCAGGTCGTTCGGCATGTCGCCGAAGGCCCACACCTCGGACGCCTGCACCCCGTGACCCTCGCACCACCGGGCGAGGGCGGCAGCCTTGGTCACGCCGACCGGGGTCATCTCGGCGAGCCCGACGGCCCCGGAGTAGGCGAGGTGGGCACGGTCGCCCACCGTGGCGCTCACACGTGCGAGGAAGTCGTCGTGCGGGACGCCGTCGGCTCGTGCGATGAGCTTGCCGACGGACTCCTCGAGCACGTCCCCGACCGCCTGCCGCGGCGTGTGCGCAGGGATGACGAACTCCGTCGTCGTGTAGTGCGGGTCGAACACGGCGCCGGACGCACGCTCGAGGCCGAACGCGATCCCGGGCGCCGCGACACGCAGCTCGTCGACGAGCGCGGCGAGCAGGCTCGGCCGGAAGCCCGTGAAGCTCAGCGGCCGACGACCGGCGACGTCGTAGAGGCATGCACCGTTGAGGCAGATGGCCGTACCGTGGCCGCCGACCGCGTCCGCGAGATCGTCGAGCCAGCGCGGTGGGCGTGCAGTGACGAACACGACGGACGTGCCCGTCTCCTCGAGCCACGAGATCGCGGCCCGCGTGCGGGACGACAACGTCCCGTCCGACCGCAGGAGCGTGCCGTCGAGATCGGTCGCGACCACGCGCGGCCGGACGGGTGCCTCCACGTCAGCGGTAGTTCGTGAACTGCACCGCGAAGTCGAGGTCGGCACCCTTGAGGAGGGCCTGGATCGCCTGGAGGTCGTCACGCGACTTGCTCGTCGCGCGGACCTCGTCGCCCGTGATCTGGGTCTTCACTCCCTTGGGGCCTTCCTCGCGGATGATCTTCGTGACCTTCTTGGCGTTCTCCCCGGCGAGGCCCTCCTTGAGGGTGGCCTCCAGCCGGTACTCCTTGCCGGAGAGCTGGGGCTCCTTCTCGCCGGTGTCGATGTGCTTGAGGGAGACTCCGCGCTTGATGAGCTTCGTCTGGAAGACGTCGAGGATCGCGAGGACGCGCTCTTCGGAGTTGGCGATCATGACGATCTTCTCGCCGCTCCACGCGATCGAGGCGCCGATGTTCTTGAAGTCGTAGCGCTGCGCGACCTCCTTGACCGCCTGGTTGAGGGCGTTGTCGACCTCTTGGCGATCGACCTTGCTGACGATGTCCATCGATGAGTCGGCCATGGGGGAGCTCCTAGTGCGTAGTGGACTGCGGCTGAGTCCACCGTATCGGATGGCGCTCTCAGCCGGCCCGCAGGTCAGCGGTGGACGAGCAGGTCGACCAGTGGTCGCGCAGGGGTCACTCTGTGGCTCCTGCAGGCGTCTCGCGGTCGGCGGCGGGGCGTCCGCCCCGCTCGGCGAGGCGGGAGGCGTGCACGGACCGCAGGGCGTCGACGGTGAGGATCGCCAGCGCGAGCCAGACGAGCGAGAAGCCGACCCAGCGCACGGTGGGCATCGCTTCCCGGAAGACGAGCACGCCGATGAGGAACTGCATGAGCGGGGCGATGTACTGGAGCATCCCGATCACCCGGAGGGGAAGGACGCGCGCGGCGGCCCCGAAGGAGAGGAGCGGGAGCGCGGTGACGATCCCGGACGAGACGAGCAGGAGGGCGTGCCCGCCGCCCTCGGCCCCGAACGAGCTCGTGCCCTGGACCGTCAACCAGACGATGTACGCGAGGGCAGGCAGGAAGAGGACGGTCGTCTCGACGGCGAGCCCGGGGAGCGCGGCGACCTCGCGGCCGACACGGTTCTTGATGAGACCGTAGATGCCGAACGAGGCCGCCAGACCGAGCGAGATCCACGGCACCCTCCCGAGACCTGCGGTGATGACGACGACCGCGACGGCGCCGAAGGACAGAGCGACCCACTGGGTGGGGCGGAGGCGCTCCTTGAGCACCACGACAGCCAGGAGCACGGTGACGAGCGGGTTGATGAAGTACCCGAGAGCTGCGTCGACGACCTGGCCCGTGGTGACCCCGTAGACGTAGATGATCCAGTTCACGGCCACGAGGACAGCGGCCACCGCGAGAGTCCCGACGAGACGTCGTGACCGCAGGATCTGCGTGTACGCCCCGAGCTGGCGGGTCGCCGAGAGCAGCAGGGCGCAGAAGACGAGGCTCCAGACGATCCGGTGCGCGATGATCTCGAGGGCGCTGGCCGGCTCGAGGAGCGGGAAGTAGAGGGGGAGCACGCCCCACATCCCGTAGGTCGCGATCCCGAGGGCCAGGCCTGCACGGTGGGAGAGAGGGGCCGCTGCGCGGAGGGAGCTCGACGAGCCGGGCTGTGTCACGTCGTCACTGTACGACGAGGTGGTGACGTCGGCGGGGCGCTCGATTTCCAACCACGCGTTCGCTCTTGTAGTATCGGTCCGCTCCTGCAGACTGCAACGCGTGGTTCTCCGCGCGACGCACGATGTCGGTGAGTGCAAGGCAGGTTGCCCGAGCGGCCAAAGGGAGCTGACTGTAAATCAGCCGTGTAATGCTACGTGGGTTCGAATCCCTCACCTGCCACACTTGCACGCACGACAGAGGGCGCCGTCTCCGGACGGCGCCCTCTGCTGTGCCGCCCGGTGGTGCTCCGCAGCGCCGGGCGAGAGGCAGGGCGGGTCCCCCGGTGCGGGTTCGGGGTGTGCCTGGTGTGACGTGCGTCCCACGTGAGGCGGACCGGTGGCCCTGGCCACGAGCCGATTTCGTTCTCACCGCAGTTCGCATGTAAAGTTTCCCGCGCTGCCCCCGTAGCTCAGTGGTAGAGCGCAGTCTTGGTAAGACTGAGGTCATGGGTCCGATTCCCATCGGGGGCTCTGTTGGTGTCGTGCTGTCGTGCGTGGGAACATTGTCCCTGCGTCCGGTGTTGGGACATCGATGCGGCGGGGTAGCTCAGTTGGTCAGAGCGCACGGCTCATAATCGTGAGGTCGCGGGTTCGAGCCCCGCCCCCGCTACCAGTACTGAACAGAACGCGTGCCGGCCGGCGGTGCGCGACAACGAAGCACGTTGCGCCCCCGGCGGCGCGAGAGGTGGCAAGACCGTGGCTAGCAAGAGCTCAGACGTTCGCCCGAAGATCACGATGGCATGCGTTGACTGCAAGGAGCGCAACTACATCACGAAGAAGAACCGTCGGAACACGCCCGACCGGCTCGAGCTCGCGAAGTTCTGCCCGCGCTGCAGCAAGCACACCGCGCACCGCGAGACGCGCTGACCCTCGCGGTCGAGCACGCACAGCGATGAGCTCCGTCTCCGTCAACCTCGACTTCGTCGGGCGCGAGTATCCGGCAAACGCCCCGTACTCGGTTGGACGCGAGAAGATCCGAGAGTTCGCCGCAGCAACAGGTTCTACCCACCCCGCGCACCACGATGTGGCCACTGCGCGGGGTTTGGGCTATCCGGACGTCATCGCGCCGCCGACCTTCGCCGTGATCGTCGCGCAGCGCGCCGAGGCTCAGTACATCGAGGACCCGTCGGCCGGGATCGACTTCTCGCGCGTGGTCCACGCTGACGAACGCTTCACGCACGTCCGACCGATCATCGCCGGCGACGAGCTCGTGACGGTCCTCACCGTGGTCTCGATCACGCAGCGCTCCGGCCTCTCGATGATCACGACGCGGTGCGACATCCACGCTCTCAGCAGCCGTGCTGCTGATGCTCACGCAGGAGGCGACGACGCACCTGCTCCGGAGCTGGTGTCGACCGTCCTGTCGACCCTCGCCGTCCGGGGGGAGGGCCTGTGAGCGCGACCGTCGGCCGCCCCGACCTGGCATCGCTCTCCGTCGGAGACGTCGTCGGAACAGTGTCCGTCCCTGTCGACCGGGCGCGCCTCGTCCGGTACGCGGGCGCGAGCGGAGACTTCAACCCCATCCACTGGAACGACGCGGTCGCGACAGACGTCGGCCTCCCGGGAGTCATCGCGCACGGCATGTTCACGATGGGCGCCGCCGTCGCGCTCGTCGGCGACTGGGCCGGCGACCCCGGGGCGATCGTCGACTACCAGACCCGGTTCTCCCGTCCCGTCCCCGTGCCCGCACGTGGCGAGACCCACGTCGAGGTCGTCGCGACGGTCGGGGCCATCGAGCCCGACACCCGAACGGTGCGGGTGGACCTCACCGTCACGCACGACGGCGCCCGCGTCCTCGGCAAGTCGCAGGTGCGCGTCGCTCTCTGAGCCCACCTCCGCATCGTGCCCGCGACGCCAGCCAGACCGATAGAGCCCGGTGTGTGCATACCTCTTCCGGTGTGGGGGCACACACCGTACGGTTGACCCAGATCGGACACAGGAGTCCGGACAGGTGCGACACGAGGGGAACCTCCATGGGACGCAACGCTGGTGACCAGGCTGGACACGAGTCTCGACGGCGAGCCGCAGCGCCGCTGCTCGACGACCACCATCTCCCGCTGCCGCCGACTCCCTCGGCCCTGAGCCGCCGGATGTTCCTCGCCCTCGGCGCGGGCACCGTGGGTGCGGCCGCGATGGGAGCCGGTCCGGCGAGCGCCGCCCCCCTGGTGTCCTCCGGCGGCCGGCCGGGATCCGGCAAGGGGCTGGCGGGGGCTCTCGCCTTCCTCGACGTCGCGTCCAACGCGTACCCCACCCAGAACACGGGTCCTCGCCTCGCCCAGAGCTACGCGGACGAGCTCGGTCTCTTCTCGACCGCGTTCGTGTACGACAACGCTCTCGCCGTCTGCGCCTACCTGGCGGCCGGCCGTCAGTACCGCACCGCGGCGCGCACCCTCGGCGACGGGCTCGTCTACGCGCTCGAGCACGACCCGGTCTACGCGGACGGACGCCTCCGCCAGGCGTACAACGTCGGTCCGTACGTCTTCTACGACGGCACTCCCCAGCCGTACGGCTTCGTCCTGCCCGACGGCACCGCCAACATCGGGTGGCAGTTCGGCTTCCTCGGCACGGCGGTCGGGGACATGGCCTGGCCGGGGATCGCGCTCGTCCAGCTGTACGACGTCACGCGAGACCCGCGTTATCTCGCGGCTGCCGTACGGATCGGGGAGTGGATCACGACGAACGCTTGGTCCACGCGTCCGCTCGGCGGATTCTCCCTGGGTGTCGACGGTGCGAACGTCCCGCTCCCCAACGGCTCGACCGAGCACAACATCGACTGTGTGAGCTTCTTCAGCCTCCTCAAGCACGCGACCCGTGACAGCCGCTGGGACCTCGCTGCGGCGCACGCCCGTGCGTTCGTCCTCGGGATGTGGAACGACGTCGAGGGGTACTTCTACACGGGGACGAACGACGGTGTCGCCATCAACCCGACACCGATCCCCCTGGATCCGCAGACGTGGAGCTGGCTGGCGCTGCGGTCGCAGGACTACGCCGACGCTCTGGAGTGGGCGACCGAAGGCCTCGCGGTCACCGACTCGTCTGCGGCTGCCAACACCCAGGTCCCACCGGGCTTCTCGGTCTCGGGTGTCACGTTCAGCTCGGCGAGCCTCACGTCCACCGCGAGCTACAACGGCCTCCCCGTCAACCAGCAGGGCGTATGGCTCGAGGGCACCGCGCAGCTGGCGACCGCGCTGGCGGACCGTGACCGCCGCGGGGGCGGTCGCGGGCACCGCCGCCACGGGTCAGGGCCGCGACGTGGGGGGAACAAGGAGGTGCGGGCGCTCCTCGACCAGATCAAGCGGGCTCAGGGTGCGCTCGGTGCCGGTCAGCTCATGGGAGGGGTGGCGCTCCCGGAGCGCAGCGGTGTCGTCGCTGCGTCGAGCCTCATCGACTCGGGATTCGGCTTCGGGTACTTCCAGGTCCAGCATGTCGGTGCCACGAGCTGGTACGTGATGGCTGAGAAGCAGGTCAACCCGCTCCAGCGGGGAGGCCTCTGACCTGACGGCCGAGGTCGTCGCTGACCGGACGGTTCAGGGTGGCGGGCCGGTCGTGGTCCCGAGGACGAGCTCGACGTCGAGGACGGTCGTGCCCGGCTCCTCGCCGGCGATGAGGCTCGCGACGGCGCGGCCGAGCGCTGCGCCCTTCTCAGCGAGGGGCTGCCGGACCGTGGTGAGGACGTCGGAGCCGAGCCACGGGAGGTCGAGCCCGTCGAACCCGGCGACCGATACGTCCTGGGGGACGCGGAGGCCGAGCTCCCGGGCACCGAGCATGACGCCGGCGGCGAGCAGGTCGGACTGGGCGATGATCGCCGTGGGCCGCTCGGCCGGGTCGGGGTAGCGCTCGGCGGAGAGGATCTCGAGGGCCGCGGCCTTGCCGTGCTCGACGAGGGAGGCTTCGGTCTCCCAGCACAGGATGGGCTGGACACCGGCGTCGCGCACACCTTGGAGTCGGTGCAGCGTGGGCGTCCAGTCGATGGTCTCGTCGCTCAGGTCGGTGACGACCCCGGACCGTCGGGTCGCACCGAACGGCAGGCTCACGACGGCGATGCGCTCGTGCCCCAGCGACGTGAGGTGCCGGGTCAGGGCTGCGGTCCCGCCGCGGTCGTCGATGCCGACGAGCGGTGCACCGTCGACGGGGCGTCCTTCGCCGATGACGACGGGGACCCCGCGGCGGACGAGGGCGTCGAGCGTCGGGTCGACGCGGTGGACGCCCCAGATGAGGATGGCGACGTCCATGCCGGCGGTCTCGACGAGGGGGTCGACGACGCGGCGCCCGTCCTCGGTGAGCCCCCCGGGGATGAGCAGCACGCCGAGACCCAGGGAGCCCAGGGTGCTCGCGAGACCGTCGAGCACCTGGATGGACACCGGGTCGCGGAAGCTTCGGCGGAGCTGGTCGCCGATGACGACGCCGACGATGCCGGAGCGTCCGGAGCGGAGCTGTCGTCCGAGGGGGTTGGGTCCGCGGTAGCCGAGGCTCTCGGCGGCGGCGAGCACCTTCGCGCGGGTCTTCTCCGCGATGGGGCCCGAGCTGGAGAAGGCGAGAGAAGCGGTCGAGAGGGACACGCCTGCAGCCTCGGCGACGCTCGCAAGGGTCGGCTTGTGTGCAGACACTGGGTAGTCCTCGCTCTTCATCCGGTTTCTGATTGACGGACGCCGCCAGCGTACCCGAGAATTGTGACCACTCCTCGAAACGATTCGATATCGCCCGAGGTCTGCCATCGAATCGATTCGAAAACGTTAGGACAGTGCCATCAAGGCCTCGCTCGCCCCCGATCCCCAGGTGCACCGCGCCCGGGTTGCTCTCCTCGGTCTCTTCCTCGTGCTCGGCATGAGCATCTCGAGCTGGCTCGCGCGCCTCCCGTCGGTGCGCGACGCCCTCGACCTCAGCACGTCGGAGCTCGGCGTCGTGCTCCTCGCCGGGGCGATCGGCTCGCTCATCGCCGTGACGATCGCGGGCGGGCTCGTCCAGCGCTTCGGCGGGCGGGCGATCCTCACCGTGGGAGCCGTCGGCATCTTCTTCGCCTTCATCCTCGAAGGCGTCGGGCCCACCATCGGCTCCGTCCCAGTGCTCGCCGTCGGCATCTTTCTCAACGGGGCCGCGGTCGCGCTGACGAACGTCCCCCAGAACGTCGAGACCGCAGCGGTCGAGCGTCGCATGGGCCGTGCCGTCCTCCCGCAGTTCCACGCCGCCTTCTCCATCGGCGCCGTCCTCGGCTCGCTCATCGGTGCCGCCTGCGCCTGGCTCGACGTCCCCCTGCTCGCGCAGTTCACCGTGACGGCCTTCCTCGTCACGGCGTGGCGCCTCGCCTCCATCCCGCACGTCGTCCTCGACACCCACCTCGGCGAGGACGTCCGCTGGGACCGTGCGATCACGTCGCGATCGAGCCGCGTCCGCAGGGCCGAGATCCGCGCCGGTGTCCTCCTGCCCGCGCCGGGCACCACGGGTGCCCGCGCCGCGCTCGGAGCGCGCCGGTCACGCCTCGGCGCCGCGCTCGGCGCCTGGCGCGAGCCACGGACCCTCTTCATCGGGATCGTGGTCATGTCCGCAGCTCTCTCCGAGGGGTCCGCCAACAACTGGCTGACGATCGCGGTCGTCGACGGCTTCGCGCAGACCGAGGCCATCGGCGCGTTCGTCTTCGGCATCTTCGTCACCGCGATGACGCTCGTGCGCCTCTTCGGGACGAAGCTCATCGACCGCCACGGTCGCGTCGCCGTCCTGCGCGCGTCGGGAGTCGTGTCTGTGGTGGGGCTCCTCGTCTTCGGGTTCGCACCGAGCCTCCCGCTCGCTGCGGTCGGCGTGGTCCTCTGGGGCATGGGTGCCGCACTCGCGGTGCCTCTCGGTATCGCCGCCGCCTCCGACGACCCCCTGCGTGCAGCCGCCCGCGTCTCGGTCGTCTCCGCGTTCGCGTCCATGTCCTCTCTCGCGGCGCCGCCGCTCCTCGGGCTCGCAGCCGAGAGCGTCGGGGCGCGGCACGCCCTGACCTTCATCGTCGCAGCGATGATCGCTAGTCTCGTGTTCTCGAAGCACGTCGCGAAGATCGCGGAGCCCGAGGCTGTCGGTGCCGGTTCGGGGCCGTCCGGTTCAGGACCGGTCGGCTCGGACCCGGTCGATCCCATCGTCCCCGAACCCATCGTCCCTGAGCAGATCGCGCCGGAGCAGACCGCCGTGGCTCTCGGCCTCGTCGTCACGCAGGAGAAGGAACGAGCCTCCGTATGAGCACCGAGGACCGCACCGTCCGCACCGTCAGGCACGCGGCGAACGCCGTGTACGCGGTCTTCTTCCTCAGCGGGTTCAACTTCGCCAACTGGGCATCACGGATCCCGCTCGTCCGCGACCTCCTCGGCTTCGACCCGTCCGAGATGGGCCGGCTCGTGCTCGTCGGCGCGGTCGGGTCGATCATCGCCCTCCCGCTGTCGGGCTGGATCGTCCAGCGCTTCGGCGCACGCCGCGCCATCGCGCTCTTCGCGGTCGTCAACGTCGTCGGTTTCGTGCTCGCAGCGTGGGGAGTGGTCGGCAGCTCGCTGCCGCCCGCCGTCGTCGGTCTCTTCCTCTCCGGGGTGGGCATGGGCGTGTGGGACGCCGCGATGAACCTCGAAGGCGCTGCCGTCGAGCAGCGGCTGGGGCGGTCGATCATGCCTCGCTTCCACGCGAGCTTCTCGTTCGGCACGATGGCAGGCGCAGGCGTCGGAGCCGTCGCGTCGCGCCTCGAGCTCTCGCTCCTCGTCCACATGGTGGCCGCCGCCGGCGTCTCGCTCGCCCTCGTCCTCGTCGCGGTCCGCTACCTCCTTCCCGATCTCGCCGAGTCGGCTGCAGCCGAGGCTGCGGCCACCGGCCCAGCGGCCGGCTCGGCGGACGGGCGACCGGCGGCGACGGTCCCGGCACCGGTCAAGCACAACCCCTTCGGGGCGTGGCTCGAGCCGCGCACCCTCCTCATCGGGCTCGTCGTGCTCGCTGCGGCGCTCACGGAGGGGGCGGCGAACGACTGGCTCTCGATCGCTGTCGTCGACGGCTTCGAGGTCGAGCACGAGGTCGGCGCCATGGCCCTGTTCGTCTTCCTCACCGCGATGACCGGTATGCGCCTGCTCGGCACCGCGCTGCTCGACAAGCACGGGCGTGTGTTCGTGCTGCGGCTCTCGGCGGGCCTCGCGTTCGTCGGGCTGCTCGTGTTCGGGCTCGTGCCGTGGCTCCCGCTCGCCCTCGTCGGCGTGGTCCTCTGGGGGATGGGAGCTGCTCTCGGCTTCCCCGTCGGCATGAGCGCCGCGAGCGACGACCCGGTCCGTGCAGCCGGTCGTCTGAGCGTCGTCGCGACGATCGGGTACACCGCGTTCTTCGCCGGTCCGCCCGTGCTCGGCGAGCTCGCGCAGCACATCGGCTACCGTTACGCCCTCCTCGCGATCGCCGCTCCCGTCGTGCTCGGCCTGCTCGTGGCGCACGTCGCAGCCAAGCCCTCGGAGACGTCGGAGAAGGCGACCGAGCACGAGCCGCTCGCGGCGAACTAGTCTGGGTGACGTGACCGACGAGACGCGCACCCTGACCGAGCCGACCTTCGCCGACCTCACCACGCTGCGCGTCGGTGGTTCGATCGACACGTATGTCGAGACGTCCAGCGAGGAGGAGCTCATCGAGACCGTCCGCGCGGCGGACGACGACGACCGGCCCGTGCTCGTCATGGGCGCCGGCTCCAACATCCTCGTCGCCGACGAGGGCTTCGGGGGAGTGGTCGTCCGGGACGTACGGACGGGGATCCACCTCGACAGCGCAGACGCGTGCGGCGGCGCGAACATCGTGGTCCCGGCCGGGCACACGATGGACGACGTCGTCGTCGAGGCGATCGCCAACGGCTGGGTGGGCATCGAGGCGCTCTCAGGCATCCCTGGGACGGTGGGGGCTGCACCCGTCCAGAACATCGGTGCCTACGGTCAAGAGGTCTCCGGCTCGGTCGCGAGTGTCCGCGTCTGGGACCGGGGCGAGTCGCGCGTGCGGATGCTCTCGCTCGTCGAGCTCGCCTTCGGGTACCGCACGTCCGTGCTCAAGCGGTCCACGCAGATGCCTGAGGTCGCTCCCGGCGAGGCACGGGACCCGCGTGCACCGTGGTACCCCACCCCCCGGTACGTGGTCCTCGACGTGACCTTCCAGTTCCGCCTCGGGACGCTCTCCGCGCCGATCGGCTACCCCGAGCTGGCCCGGCGCCTGGGTGTCGAGGTCGGTGCGCGCGTCGAGTCCTCGGCGGTCCGTGAGGCTGTGCTCGAGCTCCGCGGCAGCAAGGGCATGCTGCTCGACGACCCAGCTGCGCCGGACCACGACAGGTGGAGCGCCGGGTCGTTCTTCACCAACCCGATCATCCCCGCAGAGCTCGCCGACGAGCTGCCGGAGGGCGCACCGCGATATCCCGTCCGCTCGTCGACGCCGGCGAGCACGACCGGACCGAGCCTCGGCGAGATCGACGAGAGCCTCGTCAAGACGTCGGCCGCGTGGCTCATCGAGCGCGCTGGCTTCTCGAAGGGGTACGGGCTCGACGGACCCGGCAGCCCGGCCACCATCTCGACCCGGCACACCCTCGCACTGACGAACCGCGGCTCGGCGACGGCGACGGACATCGTGCGCCTGGCGCGGGACATCCGCGACGGGGTCGTGCACACCTTCGGCATCGAGCTCGTGCCGGAGCCGGTGCTCGTCGGCGGCACGCTCTGAGCCAGCGTCCTCGCTGGCTCCTGCTGGCAGGTCGTGCCGGCGGGTCCTGCTGGCAGGGTCGCGTCTGAGAGGTCTCTCATCCTCAGTTCCTCTGCGCCTCATGCGCCGGACCCATGATGGTGTGCAGGCGGGAACTGCGCGAGCGATGCGCAGCCGCAGGGGTCGTGAGAGTGACGGCCCCGAGAGCAACGTGACCGAGACGGTGGACGTGTGGCGGCGGGGGAGAAGTCGCGGCCTCCCGCCCACCGTCGGTGACGGTGGGGATCAGGCGGTCGCTGACGGGCGACCGGCGGGTTCCCGCGCGAGTCCGGCCGTCGCGTTCCCCCTGGACGCGGCGGCCGGACCCATCTCCTCTGGGTGCCGATCCCTCGGTCCGTGCGGGGGCGCTGCCACGTCGGTGCGCTGCTACTTCAGGGCGACGAGCCGGTAGCCCATCCCGCGCACCGTGACGAAGCGCTCCGCGCCGAGCTTGTTGCGCAGGTAGCGGACGTAGACGTCGACGACGTTCGACCCGGGGTCGAAGTCGTAGCCCCACACCATCGAGAGCAGCTGCTCCCGGCTGAGAACCTGCTCGGCGTTGCGCAGGAAGGCCTCCGCCAGGCCGAACTCGCGCGCGGACAGCTCCACGTCGTACTTGCCGGAGACACGTGCGCGTCGCGTCCGCAGGTCGAGGCTGAGACCCCCGTGGACGAGCTCGTTGCTCTCGGTGCCGGTCTCGTTCTCGGACCGCAGCCGCAGGCGGATCCGCGCGAGGAGCTCCTCGAAACGGAACGGCTTCGCCATGTAGTCGTCCGCTCCACCCTCGAGCCCGGCGACCGTGTCCGTCACCGAGTTGCGGGCGGTGAGGATGATGACCGGTACGGACGCCCGGGCCGCGCGCAGCCGGCGCAGGACGGTGAAACCGTCCTGGTCGGGCAGGCCGAGGTCGAGGATGAGCAGGTCGTGCTGACCCGTCGACGCCTGGTCGTAGGCCTCACGCCCGGAGCCGACGACCGTCGGGACGTACCCCGCTGCGCGCAGCCCCTTGTTGAGGAAGGCCGCGATCCGTGCCTCGTCCTCGGCGATGAGGATCTTGCTCATAGGTGTCGCTCCAGGTGGTCGTCGTGCGCAGGGCGGGACAGCTCCACGGTCTGGCGGGTGCCAGGCTCGAGAGCCGGGCGGCGGAAGGTGACCGTGAAGGTCGACCCCGTGCCCTCGGTCGACTCGACGTCCGCGCTCCCGTCGTGCGCAGCGGCGATGGCGGCGACGATCGCGAGGCCGAGGCCCACACCCTCGCGGTCGGGGGCGCCCCCGGTCCCGGCGCGGGCGAAGCGCCCGAAGATCTTCCCGAGGTCGTGGGGTGCGATGCCGGTGCCTTCGTCGCGGACCCAGATCCGCGCCTCGTCGGCGGCGACGACGGAGCCGAGCGCGATCGTCGAGCCTTCTGCCGAGTACTTGACGGCGTTCGAGGCGAGCTGGAGCCACGCCTGGGTGATGCGCTGGGAGTCGAGCGGGAAGGGTCCGTCGGCCCGGGCGTCGACGACCCACGTGCGGGGGGCGAGCGCCCGGGCCTTGTCGAGGACGTCGTCCGTGAGGCGACCGAGGTCGATGTCGTCACGACGGACGAAGTCGGGGCGGTCGGCGGTGGCGAGCGTCATGAGGTCGTTGACGAGCCGGCCCATCCGGGAGATCTCGTCGAGCGCGATCTCCCGCGTCGCGACGACGTCGACCGGGTCGTGGGGGTCCATGACCTCGAGGTGCCCGCCGACGATGGTCAGCGGGGTGCGCAGCTCGTGCCCGACGTCGTCGAGGAGCTGGCGCTGCGACACGAAGGACTGCTCGAGGCGCTCGACCATGTCGTTGAACGTCCGGGTGAGGTCGGAGAGGTCATCGTTGCCCTGGACGGGGATGCGGGCGGACAGGTCCGACTCGGAGATCTGCTGGGCGGTGTCGCGCAGGCGTCGGATCGGCGACAGGAAGCGACCCGCCAGCACCCAGCCGACGAGCCCGATGAGCACGAGGGAGCTCACGGCGACGAGCGCGTACGTCCGGAAGGTGTCGCCGAGAGCGGCGAGCTCGGCCGCACGGTCGTAGGCGATGACGAAGGTGCCCGTCTCGTCCGGGCCGACCGCGACCGGCACCGCTGCGAAGCGGTAGTCCGCCGTCTCGGAGGCGAAGCTCTTCAGCAGGACCGAGTCGGACACCTGCAGTGCGCTGAGATGCTCGACGAACGCCTCGTCCGCCTCGAGCCGGAGGCTGACGGCCTCGGGTGCGTACCAGCGCACGTGGCCCTGGGCATACCCGATCATGCCCTCGTTCGGTGCCGGGATGGTGCGCTGGATGGCGACGTACACGAGCGAGCTCGCGGTCGTGAACGGTTGTCCGGTCTCCGGGTCGAGTCCGCTGCTCGCCAGGTCGCGGAATGACGTGACCGAGCGGATGAGCGAGTCGTCGATGCGCGCGTCGACCTTGCGACGCTCGAGCCCGTAGGCCGTGAAGCCGGCGATGAGCAGCCCGAGGGAGCAGAGCAGGAGCATGGCGGCGAGGACGCGGGACCGGACGGTCGTGGTTCTCACCGTCGGTCGTCCGTCGAGTCGTGCTCGTGCCACGTGCGGTCCCACCGGTGGCGGTCGTCGTCGCACCCCTGTCGTGGTCCTGGTGATCCCTTGTCACCGTCGTGGGAGGGGGTGCTCCCGCCCCACTGGGTGCCTGGCTCGAGGGAGCCGACCGACTCCGACGGCTGTCCGGGCGCGGGGCGGCCGGGTGCCGGCCACCCGTCGGTGCGGGTGGGTGTCGAGGGCGGTGCGGGGGCCGGAGCGGGCTCGACGGCGACGGTCTCCGGCGGAGCGGCCTCGACGGCGACGGTCTCCGGCGGAGCGGCCTCGACGGGGGCCGTCTCGGCGGTCTGGGCTGGCGGAGCCGCGGGCGCGGTGCGGGTGGTGCTCGTCGCGCCGGTGGTCGGTGCGGCCTGCGGTGCGACGGGCGGGGCCGGTGCCGTCTCGGTGGGGAGTGGCACGTCGGGCGCGGCCGGGACGTCGTCCGGGACGCTCGCCGACGTGTCGGCTGACGGCAGCGGTGCGGGGGAGACGCCCTCCGGCTCCGTGGGCGCCTCGAGCGCGATCGTCGGTCCGAGGTCGAGGGTGGGACCGCCTCGGGACACGAGAGCCCACGCGCAGAGCCCGAGCGTCCACACGACGACCGCTGCGGCGGCGCCGGCGAACACACGCCACCCAGGCTTCATGCACCAAGTATCGGCGTATTCGATGAGAAGTCCATGAGACCGTCCTCATCCTCGGGCGCGCCTCGTGGCACGTGTGCATGGACGAGGGGAGACAAAAGTCCCTGGCGGCAGCCACACTGTTCCCGTGACCAACGTCGACGCTGAAGTCCGTCCCGAAGGCTCCACCCGGCTCGGTCGTCGCGCCGTGCTCTCCTGGGCGCTGTGGGACTGGGGTTCGGCCGCGTTCAACGCGGTCGTCACCACGTTCGTCTTCACGCGCTGGCTCACGAGCAGCGCCTTCGTCGACCCGGTGGTCGTCGACGCCGCCGAGCGCGGCGGCGAGGACTCGGCCGCACAGACCGCCCTCGACACGGTCCTCGCGACCCACTCCTCCTGGCTCGGCTGGGGGATCGCGGCGGCCGGTCTCCTCATCGCCGTCCTCGCGCCCGTCCTCGGCTCGCGCTCGGACGACACGGGCCGGCGACGCCTGTGGCTCGGCATCAACACGGCTGTGGTCGTCGTCCTCACCGCGGCGATGTTCTTCATCACGCCGGACCCGCAGGCGCTCGAGCAGAACCTGCTCCTCGGGATCGCGCTCCTGTCCCTCGGGAACATCTTCTTCGAGCTCGCGTCCGTCAGCTACAACGCGATGATCTCCCAGGTCTCCACACCCCTGACGCTCGGCAAGGTGAGCGGCATCGGGTGGGGGGCCGGGTATCTCGGCGGGATCGTGCTGCTCCTCATCCTCTTCGTCGGGTTCATCAACCCCGACGTCGGCTGGTTCGGGGTGACGTCCGAGAACGGACTCGACGTCCGGGTCGCCGTGCTCGTCTCCGCGGTGTGGTTCGGGGTCTTCGCGATCCCCGTCATGCGCGCCGTCCCGGAGGTCGCGGCGAGCGGGAAGAAGGTGCGCGTGGGCGTGGTCGAGGCCTACCGCAGCCTCGGGCGGGACGTCGCGACGCTGTGGCGTGCCGACCGTCGCACCGTCTGGTTCCTCCTCGCCAGCGCCGTCTTCCGCGACGGGCTCGCCGGAGTGTTCACCTTCGGCGGCATCATCGCGTCCGTCACGTTCGGCTTCAGCGCGTCCGAGGTCATCATGTTCGCCATCGTCGCGAACGTGGTGGCAGGCCTCGCGACCATCGCCGCCGGGTACGTCGAGGATCGCATCGGTGGGAAGCCCGTCATCGTCACGTCGCTCGTCGGCATGATCATCGCCGCGATCGTCGTCCTCGTGCTGCACGACGGCGGCGCGACGGTCTTCTGGACCTTCGGCCTCGCGCTCTGCGTCTTCGTCGGACCAGCCCAGTCCGCGAGCCGCGCCCTGCTCGCCCGGCTCACGCCGGTCGGCCGGGAGGGCGAGATGTTCGGGCTCTACGCGACGACCGGGCGGGCGGCGAGCTTCCTCGCCCCGAGCGCGTTCTCGCTGTCCATCATGATCTTCGGCGCCCAGCACTGGGGGATCCTCGGCCTCATCGTGGTGCTCGCCCTCGGTCTCGCGCTCCTCCTGCCTGTCCGGACGGACGACCTCGACCGGGCGCGGGCGGCGCGATGACCGAGCCGGGCTCGGGCACGCACGCGCCGTGGGCGCCGGACGTCCTCGGTGACGACTGGGTCGCGAGGACGCTCCCGCTGCAGCCGAACACCGAGGGCGAGGTCGTGGCGACGCTCGTAGCCCGCGCAGCGGTCGTCGCAGACGACGCACCGCGCGCGCCGCGCACAGGGAGGACAGCCGTCCTCTACATCCACGGCTTCGCCGACTACTTCTTCCAGACGCACCTCGCGCGCGAGTGGGAGGAGCGAGGGATCGACTTCTTCGCGATCGACCTGCACGGCTACGGCCGGTCGTTGCTCGAGCACCAGACGCCGAACTTCTGCACGGACCTGCGCGAGTACGGCGAGGAGCTGGCCGCTGCCACCGCCGTCATCCGCGACGAGCTGGGCTACGGCCGCCTCCTCATCAACGGGCACTCGACCGGCGGGCTCGTCGCGGCGCTCTGGGCGCACAGCGCGACCGGCCGGGAGACGGTCGACGGACTCGTGCTCAACAGCCCGTGGCTCGACCTCAACCGTCCGTGGTTCGACAGGGTGATCGGCACCGCGGTGCTCGACGTCGTCGGGCGTCGGGCACGCTACGTCGTCGTGCAGCACGGCCCGTCCGAGTACTCCCGCAGCCTGCGCGCCGCGTCCGGTGGCGAGTGGGACATCGACGAGCGCTACAAGCCGGTCGACGGGACGGCGGTGCTCACCGGGTGGTTGCGGGCCATCCGGGCAGGCCAGGCGAGGCTCGCGGCCGGGCTCGACGTCCGCTGCCCCGTCCTCGTGTGCTGCTCGACCGAGAGCGGGGTCAACCGCGCCGACAACCCCGACCTCAGCCGTGTCGACGTCGTCCTCGACGTACGGCACATCGTCGCGCGCGCCCCGGCCATCGGTCCGGACGTCTCTGTCGTGCAGATCGAGGACGGGATCCACGACCTGGCGCTGTCGCCCGAGCCCGCGCGGACGGCCTACTTCACGGCCGTCTTCGAGTGGGTCACCATCCACCTGGACGTGCCGGCACCTGCCTGAGCGGGCGCAGCGGTGCTGGTCGGCTCAGCCGCCGGAGCGCAGGGCGCGACGCACCGCGTCGAGCACGACCGTCTCCGCGAGCCCGGCGCTGCGCACCTGCTCGGCGAACGTCCGGGCGGCCTGCTGGAGGAGGACGTCGCTCGCCACCGCGCTGTGGGACACGACGGTCCCCGCGCCGCGGCGGGTCGTCACGACGCCCGAGGTCTCGAGGTCCTTGTACGCGTGGGCGACGGTGCCGGCGGCGAGGCCGAGGTCCGCCGCGAGGACGCGGATGGGTGGGAGGCGATCGCCGACCCGGAGGTGCTCGGCAGAGACGAGGTCCATGATCTGGACCCGGACCTGCTCGTACGGCGGCACGCCGGAGTCGACGTCGATGGCGATCTGGAGGTCGGGCACAGGGACAAGCATGCACCGTAGAGTTCGGACATGACATCGCAGCCCTCCTCGAGCGCTCCCGCACGCCCGACGGCTGCAGTCGACACGGTGGTCGAGATCGTGGTGGGGCCGCTCGACGCGCTGCGGGCACGGCCTGTCGGCCGAGCGCGGGGCACGGTGCTCCTCGTCCCCGGCTTCACGGGCTCGAAGGACGACTTCGCACCGCTCCTGCCGCTGCTCGCCGACGCCGGCTGGGACACCTGGACGTACAGCCAGCGCGGCCAGGCGGGCTCGGTCGCCCCCGACGGCGTGCCGTCCTAC
The DNA here is from genome assembly GCF_040012415.1 of Sanguibacter sp. 25GB23B1. Taxonomy (NCBI): domain Bacteria; kingdom Bacillati; phylum Actinomycetota; class Actinomycetes; order Micrococcales; family Sanguibacteraceae; genus Sanguibacter; species Sanguibacter sp. 25GB23B1. The sequence continues at coordinate 22,824 of NZ_JBDYKL010000022.1, read as the reverse complement.
TCCCTGGACGCGTTCGCCGGTGACCTGCTCGAGGTGGTGGCGGTCGTCGGCGACGGGGCGCCCGTGCATCTGGTCGGCCACAGCTTCGGCGGTCTCGTCGCGCGCGCCGCGGTCATCGCCCGCCCGGAGGTCTTTCTCGACGTGGTGCTGCTGTGCTCCGGACCGCGCGGCTGGGGTGCCGGGAAGAACGAGCTGTTGCGGGTCGTCGACGCGAGCGGCTCGCTCGGTCTCTGGGAGCGGGACCACCCGGAGCTCGTGGACGTCGACCCGGCCGTCCTGGGAGACCGGGACGCGTTCTTGCGTCGTCGTGCGCAGGAGACGTCGTCCGACAACCTCCGCGGCATCATCGAGATCCTCTGGGACCCGACGGACCGCACCGAGGAGCTGCGCGCGACGGGGGTCCGCACGCTCGTCGCGCGCGGCGAGACGGACGAGGCGTGGCCGCCCGAGTGGCAGCGGCAGATGGCGCTCGCTCTCGGTGCACCGTACGAGATCATCCCTGCCGCCGGGCACTGCCCGGCCGAGGAGAACCCCGTCGCGACCGCAGCCCTGCTCGACCGCTGCTGGCGCGGGTAGGCCCTGTCCTGTCGTGTTGAATGGTCGACGTGTTCACACCCGCTGACGTCACCCGCCTCGTCGGGCGCGTGACGGCGGAACGGGGCGAGGAGTACGTACGCCGGGGCCACGTCCTCAGCGTGGCGCGCAACGCCGACGGCACGAGGATCGTCGCTCAGATCGCCGGGTCGACGACGAAGCAGTACGTCGCCTCGGTCGAGATGTCCGGTGCCGGCGACGGGGCGATACCGCGGTACGGGCGGTGCACCTGCCCTGTGCGGCTCGACTGCAAGCATGTCGCGGCGCTCCTGCTGGCCTTCCTCGAGCGTCAGGAGGTCGCCGCGCAGAGCGTCGCAGCGCCCGTCGAGGTCGCGCGCCCGGCGTGGGAGACGGCACTCGCGCCCGTTCTCGGCGACGTGGTGCACCCACCCGCGCTCGACCGCGCCCCCGGGGCGGGACGAGACACCAGCTCGCGGTCCACCCACGAGATCGCGCTGCAGCTCGAGCTGCTCCCCGACGCGCTCCCGGAGCGCAGCTACTACGGGCGAGGCGGCGCGGACGCACCCGACGAGGAGGACGCGCCGCCGAGGCTCGGGATGCGTCCGGTCGTCCGGGGCGCTCGTGGTCGCTGGATCCGGTCGGGCCTCACGTGGGCCGACCTCCGCTTCGTCGGGGCGTACCGGCACGGGGAGTACCGCCGCGAGCACGTCGAGGTGCTCCGGTCCCTCTACGGAGTGTCCTCCGGTGCCATGAGCGCCGCCCTCACCGGCGGCTACAACCATCCACCGGGGTGGGTGTACGTGACCGAGATCCCGGGCTCCGTGCTCTGGGCCCTCCTGCGCGACGCTCGCCACGCGGGACTGCCGCTCGTGCAGTCCGACACCCAGCAGACCCCGGTCGAGCTGAGCGACACGCCCGCGCGGACGGCGGTCGACCTCGACCGGGACGGCGACGACATCGTCGTGAGCACATCGATCACCCTGGCCGGAGCGGTCCTCGACGCGAGCCGGACGGTTCTCGTCGGCGAACCCGCGTCCGGCCTCTACACGTGGCAGGGGTCCGCCGGCCCGATCGTCCTCGCCGAGCTGGCCACGGCGCTCGGCGCGGCAGAGCGCGACCTCGTCCAGCGGGCGACGAGCGTCCGCATCCCGGCACCCGACCAGGAGCGTTTCCTCACCACCGTGTACCCCGCGCTGCGCGACCGCTTCGACGACGCGATGGTGGACCCCACCATCGTGCTCCCCGAGCCCCCGCGCCCGAGCCTGTGCCTCACCGTGACCCACGAGCCCGAGCACGGCGCACGCACCGCGTGGGAGTGGCGCTACCGGGTCCCCGACGGCGACCCGGACCGACCGGCCGCGTTCACCGTGCCCCTCGGGCGCGGCGACCTCGCGGCACCCGCTCCCCAGGACCGACCCGCGCACGGACCGCGCGACCCCGTCGCCGAGCGGGCGGTCCTCGACCGTGTCCTCGCCGCTGCGCCCGGCGTCCGGCCCATGCTCGACGCGGGGCCGCAGACGTTCAGCGGCATGGCGACCGCCCAGCTCTTCACCGAGGTCCTCCCGGCACTGCTCGACCTGGCCGAGGACGACCCCCATGTCGTCGTCGACGTCCGCGGCGCGGACGACGGTGCCGTCCGGTACCGCGAGGAGCACGACGTCCAGGTGACCGTCTCGGCGACCCCGCGACCCGACTCCCGGGACTGGTTCGACCTCGGCGTCACCGTCCGGGCCGGCGACCAGACGGTCCCCTTCGCGCAGGTCTTCACCGCCCTCGCAGAAGGGGAGTCCACGATCCTCCTCGCGAGCGGCGCGTACTTCACGCTCGACGAGGACCGGTTCGGACGGCTGCGCGAGCTCATCGACGAGGCGCGCGCCCTCCAGGACACGATGGGCGGCACCCTGCGCATCAACCGCTTCCAGGTGGCGCTGTTCGACGAGCTCGACCGGCTCGGCGTCGTCGGGTCGCAGGCCGCAGCGTGGCGGAGCGCGCTCGGTGCGCTCGCGGACGGGCAGGGCGTGCAACCGCTGGAACCGCCGGCGGGGCTGGTCGCGACGCTGCGCTCCTACCAGCAGGAGGGCTTCGAGTGGCTGGCCTTCCTCCATGCCAACGGCCTGGGCGGTGTGCTCGCAGACGACATGGGTCTGGGCAAGACTCTGCAGACCCTCGCCCTCGTCGCGCACGTGCGTGCGCTCGAGGCCGCCGCGGCAGAGATCGATCCGGTCACGGACCTCGACCCAGACGCAGGAGCGGTACCGGACGGTCGGCCGGCGCCGTTCCTCGTCGTCGCGCCCACGAGCGTCGTCGGCAACTGGGTGGCCGAGGCGCGCCGGTTCACGCCGGACCTCACCGTCGCCGTCGTGAGCGAGACGCGGTCACGTCGCGGTGTCGACCTCGCCGACCTCGTGGCAGGCGCCGACGTGGTCGTGACCTCCTACGCCCTCTTCCGTCTCGGCTTCGACGAGTACGACGCGCTCCCGTGGGCGGGGCTCGTCCTCGACGAGGCGCAGTTCGTCAAGAACCACCAGTCGATCGCCTACCAGTGCGCGCGTCGCCTGGCGGCACCCTTCAAGCTCGCGATCACCGGGACGCCGCTCGAGAACAACCTCATGGAGCTGTGGTCGATCGTCTCGGTCGTGAGCCCCGGCCTCTTCCCGAACCCGCGGCGCTTCGCCGAGTACTACCAGCGCCCCATCGAGAAGAACAGCAACGTCCAGCGGCTCGACCAGCTCCGTGACCGGATCCGGCCGTTCATGCTGCGCCGCGCGAAGGAGGACGTCGCGAAGGACCTGCCGCCCAAGCAGGAGCAGATCGTCGACGTGGTGCTCAACCCTCGCCACCGCAAGGTCTACGACAGGTACCTCCAGCGGGAGCGCACCAACGTGCTCGGCCTCGTGGGATCGCTCGAGGAGCACCGCTTCGCGGTCTTCCGCTCGCTGTCCGTGCTCCGCCAGGCGAGCCTCGACCCCGCGCTCGTCGACGCCGAGCACGCGCACATCCCAGCGACGAAGCTCGACGTGCTCTTCGAGATGCTCGACGACATCGTCGCCGAGGGCCACTCGGTCCTCGTCTTCAGCCAGTTCACGCAGTTCCTCAAGAGCGTCCGTGAGCGCCTCGACGCACGCGGGCTCGACCACTCCTACCTCGACGGTCGGACGCGTCGGCGCTCCGAGACCATCGAGCGCTTCACGTCGGGCGAGACGAAGGTGTTCCTCATCAGTCTCAAGGCCGGTGGGTTCGGGCTGAACCTCACGGCTGCCGACTACTGCTTCCTGCTCGATCCGTGGTGGAACCCCGCGGCCGAGGCACAGGCGGTGGACCGGGCGCACCGCATCGGCCAGGACCGCAAGGTCATGGTCTACCGGCTCGTCGCGACGGACACGATCGAGGAGAAGGTCATGGCGCTCAAGGCGACGAAGGCGCAGCTCTTCGCGAGCGTCCTGGACGGGGGGACCGCGGGTTCGGCAGGTATCACGGCTGATGACGTTCGCGAGCTTCTTGCCTGAAGTCGCGATTGTTCTGTGACCTGGAACACTCTCTGGTGCTGTAACTTGTGGGAAACGTCACCCGCATACCACCGAAACCCCCCGCTGCCACGCTCTGGGCACCGCGGGCGGCAGGCCCCTATCACCGGAGGTTCCGAATGCGTTCTCAGACACGTCGTAGGTCGAGCGCTCTCGCTCTCGCCCTCGCAACGACACTCGTCGTCGCAGGTTGCAGTCAGAAAGAGGCAGGCGACACGGGCGACGACGCCACCGGCAGCACGAGCGCGGCAGCCGACCTGTCGATCGTCCCGGCCGTCCAGATCGACGTGACCGGCGCCGAGGTCGAGGCCGGCGAGGCGATGGAGCCCGCCGACCCCGCAGGTGACGGGTCCGCGACGTGCGCCGGCGTCTCGATCGCCATGGCGGGCGCCCTCACCGGACCGAACGCCGCGCTCGGCCAGAACATCCTCTACGGCGCCCAGGTCGCGCTCGAGAAGCACAACGAGGCCAACGCGGGCTGCCAGGTCGAGCTGAAGTCCTTCGACACCGAGGGCGACCCGCAGAAGGCCACCCAGGTGGCACCGCAGATCGTCGGCGACGCGAGCGTCCTCGGCCTCCTCGGCCCGGCGTTCTCGGGCGAGACGAACGCCACCGGCTCGATCTTCAACCAGGCCGGTCTCCTCACGCTGACCGCCTCGGCCACGAACCCCGACCTCACGTCCAACGGCTGGGGCACCTTCTACCGCGGTCTCGCCAACGACGCGATCCAGGGCCCTGCCGTCGCGAAGTACCTCGTCGACACGCTCGGCTACGAGAAGGTCTGCGTCGTCGCGGACAACTCCGACTACGGCATCGGCCTCGCCGAGCAGATTAACGAGGGCCTCGGAGACGCGGCCGACTCGTCCTGCGCCGCCGAGGTCAAGACCGGTGACAAGGACTTCGCCGCGACCGTCCAGATCATCAACGGCGCCGACGCGGACGCCGTGTTCTACGCCGGCTACTACGCCGAGGCCGCACCGTTCGTGCAGCAGCTGCGGGACGGTGGCGTCGAGATCCCGTTCGTCTCCGCGGACGGCGTCAACGACCCGCAGTTCGTCTCCCAGGCAGGCTCCGCCGCCGAGGGTGCCGTCCTCTCCTGCCCCTGCGGTCCGGCGCCTGAGGAGTTCGCCGCCGAGTACGAGGCGAGCGCGGGCCAGGCTCCTGGCGTCTACTCCACCGAGGGCTACGACCTCATGACGATCATGCTCCTCGGCATCGACTCGGGCGTCACGGACCGTGCCGGTCTCGTCGAGTTCGTCAAGAGCTACGAGGGCTCGGGCCTCGCCCGCAGCTACAAGTGGGACGAGGTCGGCGAGCTCGAGTCCGCGCTCATCTGGATGTACAACGTCGAGTAGCACGTCTCCGGTACGACACGACCAGTAGCCGGAGAAGGAGAACAACAACATGTCAGGTGGGCTCATCCACGCCATGGTGGTGGCCGAACCCCTCATCGGGTTCGACATCGCAGCGCTAGCACGAAACTTCTGGGCCTTGACCGTGGATGGGCTCACCTACGGCGCCGTGTACGCACTGGTCGCCGTCGGGTACACCCTCGTGTACGGCGTCCTGCGGCTCATCAACTTCGCACACTCCGAAGTCTTCATGATCGGGATGTTCGGGCAGTACGCCGTGCTCATGCTGCTCGGGTTCGGCCCGAGCGGCAACGCCTACGACCTCGGCATCGCGATGACCGTGGTCTACCTCGTCATCGCCCTCGTCGGGGGCATGGCCATCTCCGGTGGGGTGGCGGTCGGCCTCGAACGCGTGGCCTACCGCCCCCTGCGGAAGCGGGGCGCACAGCCGCTCGTCTTCCTCATCACCGCGATCGGGGCATCGTTCGTCCTGCAGGAGTTCGTGCACTTCGTCCTCCCGCGACTCACGGGCGACACCCTCGGTGGGGTCAACGCCCAGCAGCCCATCCGGCTGGTGGTCCCGGAGACCCAGTTCACGCTCTTCACCGCGAACGTCACGAACGTGACGATCATCATCATCGTCTCGGCGCTCGTGCTCGCCCTCGCGACGGACATGTTCATCAACCGGACGAAGTTCGGTCGAGGGATCCGCGCCGTCGCCCAGGACCCCGTGACCGCGACCCTCATGGGAGTCTCGCGTGAGCGGATCATCGTCCTGACCTTCCTCATCGGTGGGCTGCTCGCCGGAGCTGCGGCGCTGCTCTACTCGTTGCGCGTCCCGAACGGGATCATCTACTCGGGTGGCTTCATCCTCGGCATCAAGGCGTTCTGCGCCGCGGTGCTCGGCGGTATCGGCAACCTGCGTGGAGCACTGCTCGGTGGGCTGCTCCTCGGAGTCATGGAGAACTACGGCCAGGTGCTCTTCGGCACGGAGTGGCGGGACGTCGTGGCGTTCGTCCTCCTCATCCTCGTCCTCATGGTCCGACCCACAGGGATACTCGGCGAGTCGTTGGGGAGGTCGAGAGCATGAGCGAGACCCCGGTGACCTCGACACCCCCCGCCGAGAGCAGCAAGAAGCCCGGCGTCGCCGACCGTCCGCACGGAGGCGTGGGCGACGCGATGCGGTTGTGGTGGGACGCGCTCCCACGCCCGACCCAGTGGGTGGTGGGCTTCCCGCTCATCATCTTCATCGCGCTGCTGCCCATCCTCAACCTCCCCGTCCTCACGACCGTCGGTACCAACTTCGGTGCCGTCATGGCGCAGTTCGGCATGTACGCCCTCATCGCGATCGGCCTCAACGTCGTCGTGGGTCAGGCCGGTCTCCTCGACCTCGGCTACATCGGCTTCTACGCCGTCGGTGCCTACACGGTCGCGATCCTCACGAGCCCGTCGAGCCCGTGGAACCAGACCGGCGACGAGGGCTGGCTCTCCCGCGACTGGGCGTGGCTCGCCGCCCTCCCTGTCGCCGTGGCCATCACCGCGATCTCCGGCCTCATCATCGGGTCTCCGACGCTGCGGCTCCGCGGCGACTACCTCGCCATCGTCACCCTCGGCTTCGGTGAGATCGTCCGACTGCTCGCCGACAACCTCGACGAGGTCACCGGCGGCGGTCGTGGACTGTCCCAGGTGGCCTACCCGCGGGTCGGCATCAGCGAGGAGAACACGAACGGCATCTTCTCCGCCGGAGCATCCTCCGGGACGCTCAACTCCGGGGTGTGGTGGTACTGGCTGAGCATCGTCCTCATCCTCATCACCCTCGTCTTCGTCGGGAACCTCGAACGCTCCCGGGTCGGCCGCTCCTGGGTCGCGATCCGCGAGGACGAGGACGCCGCCGAGATCATGGGCGTGCCGACCTTCCGCTTCAAGCTCTGGGCGTTCGTCATCGGCGCATCGATCGGCGGCATGTCCGGGGCGCTCTACGCGGGCCAGGTGCAGTTCGTGAACCCCACGAACTTCAACGTCATCAACTCCGTGCTCTTCCTCTGCGCCGTCGTCCTCGGTGGTCAGGGCAACAAGCTCGGGGTCATCCTCGGCGCGTTCCTCATCGTCTACCTGCCGAACTTCTTCCTCGGCCGCACCGAGCTCTTCGGCATCCCCATCAACGGGACGGAGATCGCCGAGTTCCGCTACCTCTTCTTCGGCGTCGCGCTCATGGTCCTCATGGTCTTCCGGCCGCAAGGACTCATCCCCGTGCGGCAGAAGCTCCTCACGTACGGGCGCGAGCTCTACGTCACCGCACGTCGCACAGCACGGAAGGACGCCGCATGAGCAGGCACGACCCCGGCGGCATGGGCGCCGGCGCTGAGCACGGCGAGCCGTTCCGCGCGACCGAGACGAGCTTCGACACAGGTCCGCGCGAGACCGAGATGCCCGGTGGCGGGGTCGACGAACCGGCATCCGTCGACGTCGCCGACGTCCACCCGGAGCTTGCCGACCCGACCGTCGTCGCCGAGATGGTCGCCCCGACCCGCTCGGTCCACGCCGAGGTGGGCGAGCCGCTCCTGCAGATGCAGGACGTCACGCTGAAGTTCGGCGGGCTCACCGCGCTCGACTCGGTGACGTTCGACATCCGGCGCGGCGAGATCCTCGGGCTCATCGGCCCCAACGGTGCCGGGAAGACGACATGCTTCAACGCGATGACCGGCGTGTACCGGCCCACGTCGGGCGACGTCCTCTTCGACGGCGTCGCGCTCGGGAGCCGCAAGCGGCACCAGATCACCCAGATGGGGATCGCGCGCACGTTCCAGAACATCCGTCTCTTCAACGAGATGACGGCTCTCGAGAACGTCGTCGTCGGCACGGACGCCCGTCACCGCACGTCCGTGCCAGGGGCGCTCTTCCGGTCGCCTCGCCACCGGCACGAGGAGCGGGAGGGCATGGACCGCGCGATGGCCCTGCTCGAGTTCGTCGGAGTGGGCGGGCGGGCGACCGACAAGGCACGCAACCTCTCCTACGGCGACCAGCGCCGCCTCGAGATCGCTCGCGCTCTCGCGACGGAGCCCAAGCTCCTCTGCCTCGACGAGCCCGCGGCAGGCTTCAACCCGGCGGAGAAGGAGTCCCTCATGGACCTCATCCGTCAGATCCGGGACGACGGCTACACGGTCCTGCTCATCGAGCACGACATGCGGCTCGTGCGCGGGGTGACGGACAGGATCGTCGTCCTCGAGTTCGGCCGCGTGATCGCCGACGGCACACCGGAAGAGGTCACCACCGACCCGGCCGTGATCGCCGCCTACCTGGGGGTTCCCGACGATGCCACTGCTTGAGATCACCGACATGACGGTCGCCTACGGGCGCATCGAGGCCATCCACGGCATCTCGCTCACGGTCGAGGACGGTGAGCTCGTCACGCTCATCGGTGCCAACGGCGCCGGGAAGACGACGACGATGCGCGCCATCTCGGGTGTCCACCCGCTCGCGCGCGGCTCGATCGTCTTCGACGGGCAGGACGTCACGCGGATGAAGCCGCACCTGCGCGTCAGCGAGGGCATCATCCAGGTGCCCGAGGGGCGCGGGGTCTTCGCGGGGATGACCGTCATGGAGAACCTCGAGATGGGGTGCTTCGCGCGGACGTTCGACTCGAAGGCCGAGCACGACGAGACGCTCGAGCGCGTCTTCACGTTCTTCCCCCGGCTCGCTGAGCGGCGCACGCAGGTGGGCGGCACGATGTCGGGTGGCGAGCAGCAGATGCTCGCGATCGGCCGCGCTCTCATGGCGCGCCCGCGGCTCCTGCTCCTCGACGAGCCCTCGATGGGTCTCGCGCCGATGATCATCCAGCAGATCTTCCGGATCATCTCCGAGATCAACAAGCAGGGCACCACGGTCCTGCTCGTCGAGCAGAACGCGCAGCAGGCGTTGTCCCGCTCCGACCGCGCCTACGTCCTCGAGACCGGGTCGGTCGTGCGGACCGGCCCCGGGAAGGTGCTCCTCGCCGACCCGGCGATCAAGGACGCCTACCTCGGAGTCGCCTGAGCCGAGTCAGTGACCGCGCGCGATCCACTCCTGGAGGTGGGGCGCCTCGGCGTCCACCGTCGTGGACGGCCCGTGGCCGGGGTTGACGCGCGTCCCGGTCGGGAGCGTGAGCAGCCGCGTCCGGATGGAGACGATGATCGTCGGGAAGTCGCTGAAGCTGCGCCCGGTCGCGCCCGGGCCACCGGCGAAGAGGGTGTCGCCCGTGAACACGGTCTCGAGCTCGGGGGAGAACAGGCTCACCGAGCCGGGGGAGTGCCCCGGGGTGTGCAGGACGTGCAGGGTGATGCCCGCGACCGGGACGATCTGACGGTCGACGAGGTCGAGCGTCGGGACGTCGGTGCCGTGCGTCATCTCCCACAGCTCACGGTCGGCGGGGTGGAGCCACAGCGGTGCGTCGAGCCGCTCGGCGAGCTCGGGCGCGAACCGCACGTGGTCGTCGTGCGCGTGGGTGGCGACGATGCCGACGACGCGTCGGCCGCGCACGGCCTCGACGATCGCGTCGACGTCGTGCGGTGCGTCGACGACGAGGACCTCCTCGTCGTCACCGACGAGCCACACGTTGTTGTCCACGTCGAACGTGCGTCCGTCGAGGGAGAAGGTCCCCGAGGTGGACAGGTGCTCGATGCGGGCGCGGGGCGAGGGCGTCTGCGTGTCGGACACGGACGCGGTCTCGGGCGAGGTGTTCTCGGACGTGCTCATAGGACGACCACCGATCGTAGGACGTTGCCGGCTTTCATGGTGCTGAACGCCTCTTCGACGTCCGTGAGACCGATGCGCTCCGACACGAAGGCGTCGAGGGGCAGGCGGCCCTGGGTGTACATCTCCAGGAGTGCGGGGAAGTCGCGCTCGGGAAGGCAGTCGCCGTACCAGGAGGACTTGAGAGCCCCGCCCCGGCCGAACACGTCGGCGAGCGGGACGTCGAGCATCATCTCCGGCGTGGGGACGCCGACGAGCACGACGGTGCCCGCGAGGTCGCGGCCGTAGAAGGCCTGCTTCCACGTCTCGGGGCGACCGACCGCGTCGATGACGACGTCCGCGCCGAACCCGTCCGTGAGGGCCGCGATGGCGGCGACGACGCCGTCCTGGTCGAGCCCGCTCGAGTTGATGGTGTGGGTCGCGCCGACCGACCTCGCCCACTCGAGCTTGCGGTCGTCGAGGTCGATCGCGATGACCCGCCGGGCGCCGGCGAGGTCCGCGCCGGCGACGGCCGCGCACCCCACGCCACCGCAGCCGATGACGGCGACCGTGTCGCCGCGGCGGACGGGCGCCGTGTTCACGGCCGCCCCGATGCCGGCCATGACGCCGCAGCCGAGGAGACCGGCGACAGCCGGGTCGACACCCGGGTCGACCTTCGTCGCCTGGCCGGCGGCGACGAGCGTCTTCTCGGCGAACGCCCCGATGCCCAGCGCAGGGCTGAGGGGCGTGCCGTCGGTGAGCGTCATCTTCTGCGTCGCGTTGTGCGTGGCGAAGCAGTACTGCGGTCGGCCGCGCCGGCAGGCACGGCACTGCCCGCAGACGGCACGCCAGTTGAGGACGACGGTGTCGCCGACGGCGACGTGCGTCACGTCCTCCCCGATCGCAGCGACCGTCCCGGCAGCCTCGTGGCCGAGCAGGAACGGGTACTCGTCGGTGATGCCGCCCTCGCGGTAGTGCAGGTCCGTGTGGCACACGCCGCACGCGGCGACGTCGACGACGACCTCGCCCGGTCCGGGGTCGGGGACGACGATCTGGGTGAGCTCGACCGGGGCGCCCTTGCTCAGGGCGACGACGGCGTTGACTGTCCAGGGCACAGGGGCTCCTCCGTGGTTTCAGGGACTCCTGCCAGGTTACGTGGTCCCGATGGTTCGTGGGGAACGGAGGCCTGTGGAGAATCGTGGCACGTGAGCGACCGCGTGGGCCGCTCGACCTACAGTGGGGACGTGATCGAACCCGTGCTGGACGTCCCCCGCCCCGTGACCGACGAGCCCGCCGGCCCAGCCGTGCCGGTCGCTGCCGACGGTGCCGCGCTCGAGGTGCTGCGGCGCGTGTTCGGGTACGACGCGTTCCGCGGCGACCAGGCCGAGATCATCGACACGGTCGTCGCCGGTGGTGACGCGCTCGTGCTCATGCCCACCGGTGGCGGCAAGTCGCTGTGCTACCAGGTGCCCGCCCTCGTGCGACCAGGTGTGGGCGTCGTCGTCTCCCCGCTCATCGCCCTCATGCAGGACCAGGTCGACGCCCTGTCCGCGCTCGGCGTCCGGGCAGGGTTCCTCAACTCGACGCAGGACTACCGGGAACGACGACGCGTGGAGGAGGCCTTCGTCTCCGGCGACCTCGACCTGCTCTACCTCGCACCCGAGCGGCTGCGCGTCCCCGAGACCCTCGCGCTCCTCGACCGCGGGACGATCGCCCTGTTCGCGATCGACGAGGCGCACTGCGTCTCGCAGTGGGGGCACGACTTCCGCCCCGACTACCTGCAGCTGTCGGTGCTGCACGAGCGCTGGCCGACCGTGCCGCGCATCGCGCTCACCGCGACCGCCACCGAGACGACCCACGGGGAGATCGCCCGACGGCTGCAGCTCGTCGAGGCCAGGCACTTCGTCGCGAGCTTCGACCGGCCGAACATCCGCTACCGGATCGCGCCGAAGAACAGCCCCCGCACCCAGCTCGTCGACCTCCTGCGCTCCGAGCACCCTGGCGACGCGGGCATCGTCTACTGCCTGTCGCGCAAGTCCGTCGAGCAGACCGCCGAGCATCTCGTAGCCCAGGGCATCTCGGCGCTGCCGTACCACGCAGGTCTCGACTCCCGGGTGCGGGCAGCGAACCAGTCGCGCTTCCTGCGCGAGGACGGTCTCGTCATGGTCGCCACCATCGCGTTCGGCATGGGCATCGACAAGCCCGACGTCCGGTTCGTCGTCCACCTCGACCTGCCCAAGTCCGTCGAGGGCTACTACCAGGAGACCGGTCGCGCGGGCCGCGACGGACTGCCCGCCACAGCGTGGCTCGCCTACGGTCTCCAGGACGTGGTGCAGCAGCGTCGGATGATCGACACGTCCGAGGGTGACGCCGCGCACCGGCGCACGCTCTCCGCGCACCTCGACGCCATGCTCAGCCTCTGCGAGACCGTCGAGTGCCGCCGCGTGCAGCTCCTCGCCTACTTCGGTCAGGAGAGCGCGGCGTGCGGCAACTGCGACACGTGTCTCGCACCGCCGGAGACGTGGGACGGGACGGTCGCCGCGCAGAAGCTGCTCTCGACCGTCGTGCGTCTCGAGCGCGAGCGCGGTCAGCGCTACGGGGCCGGGCACCTCGTCGACATCCTCCTCGGCAAGGAGACGCCGCGCGTCACCCAGCTGGGCCACACGTCGCTGAGCACCTTCGGCATCGGTGCGGACCTCTCCGACGGCGAGTGGCGGGCCGTCGTGCGCCAGCTGCTCGCCCGCGGCCTCCTCGGCGTCGACGGGGACGGTTTCGGCACCCTCGGGCTCACCGAGGCGAGCGCCGAGGTCCTGTCCGGTGCCCGGCCCGTGCTCCTCCGCCGCGAGGCGCCGAAGGCTCCCCGGAGCCGGACGGCCAGAGGATCCGGTGGCGGCAAGGTCCGCGCGGCCGCCGTCGACCTCGACGAGACCGCAGCGTCCGCCTTCGAGAAGCTCCGTGCGTGGCGCGGCGCCACCGCCAAGGAGCAGGGGGTGCCGGCATACGTCGTCTTCCACGACGCGACCCTGCGTGACATCGCGGTGCTGCGCCCGTCCTCTCTCGACGAGCTGTCGACCGTCGGTGGCGTCGGAGCGGCCAAGCTCGAGAAGTTCGGGCCCGGGGTCCTCGAGGCCCTAGGCCACACGGCTTCCTGACGCACGGCCGCTCGACGCGGAGCCGACCACCGCGCACGCTCGTGCGCTGCGCGTGCGCAGCCCGACCGCAGGCACCACACTGAGCGCGTGCGCACCATGGGGGTCGAGGAGGAGTACCTGCTGGTCGGGTCCGAAGGGCACCCGATGGCGCGAGCCCGCGCGCTGCTCGACGCCGCCGAGAGCGCCGGCGCCACGAGCGACGGACCACCCGGTGCGGGCAGCCCGGGCGGCGACCTCGAGGCAGAGCTCAAGCTGCAGCAGATCGAGACAGGGACGCATCCCTGCACCGACCTCACCGATCTCACCACCCAGGTGCGCGACGGCCGTCGGCGTGCACAGCGTGCAGCCGAACGCGTGGACGCCCGCGTCGTCGCGCTGGCCACCTCGCCGCTGCACGTCGTCGCCGAGCCCACGCCCTCGCCGCGCTACCTCGAGATCAACCGACAGTTCGGTCTCACCGCACGCGAGCAGCTGACGTGCGGGTGCCACGTCCACGTCAGTGTCGACGACGACGACGAGGGCGTCGCCGTCCTCGACCGGATCGGCCCGTGGCTCCCACCGCTCCTCGCGCTCAGCGGCAACTCCCCGTTCTGGCAGCAGGAGGACAGCGGGTACGCGAGCTTCCGCTCCCAGGTGTGGAACCGCTGGCCCACCGCCGGTCCCGCCGCACGCTTCGGCTCCGCGGACGCCTACCACCAGACCGTCCAGGACCTCATCGACACCGGCGCGATCCTCGACGCCGGGATGATCTACTTCGACGCCCGCCTCTCTGCGCGCTACCCGACCGTCGAGGTCCGGGTCGCCGACGTGTGCCTGCGACCCGACGACGCCGCCCTCCTCGCCGCGCTCGTGCGTGGACTCGTCGAGACCGCCGCCCGTCAGGCCGCCGACGGAGACGCTGCGCCCGACATCCGCGTCGAGCAGCTGCGTGCGGCGAGCTGGCGCGCCGGCCGGTCCGGGCTGCGCGGCGACCTCGTGAGCCCCACCACCTTCCGCCCCGTGCCCGCGCGCGTGGTGGTCGACGAGCTCGTCGACCACGTCGCGCCCGCGCTCGCGGACACCGGGGACCTCGACCTCGTCCACCAGATGCTCGACCGCGTCTGGGTGCGCGGCAACGGCGCAGACGCGCAGCGAGCCTGGTTCGCGCACGACGGCGACCTCGAGAAGGTCGTCGCGCGCGCCGTCGAGGCGACGCACTCCTGATCTGCGTCGGTGGACTGCCCGTCCGGCGCGCTCCCGCCGCCGCAGGCAGCTCGTGGCCGTCTCGTCGACGTTGCCGCCGCGACCTAGAGTGAACGCATGATCCTTGCCGAAGAGGTCGCGCTCCTGCTCATCCACGACATCTCGGGGAAGGCCGTCGTCGACTCGACCCGGCTGGACCTGGCGCTCGCAGGGTCGGTGCTGCTCGATCTCGTGGCGTCGGGCCGGGTGGACGTGTCGGGGCCGGGAGAGCCGGTCAAGGCTGGTCGGCTCGTGGTGCGCGACCCGCGTCCGACCGGCGACCCGCTCCTCGACGAGGCCCTTCGCCGGATCGCGGTGGGGAAGCCCCGCACGCCCGAGAGCACGCTGCCGGACCTGCGCAAGGGTCTGCGTGACGAGGTCCTTGCTCGTCTCGTCCGGCAGGGCTTCCTGCGCTTCGAGGAGCGGCGGACCTTCGGTGTCTTCCGCGTCCGCTCGTGGCCGTCCACCGGCACCGGGGTGGAGCGGTCGCTGCGCACCGGTCTCTACGAGGTCCTCGTCAACGGGCGGGGTGCGACCCCGCGCGAGGCGGCTCTCATCAGCATGCTGCACGCGGTCGACCGGGTGCCCAAGGTGCTCGGTGACGTCGGGCTGCCCGCGGGCGAGCTGCGCCGGCGCGCCAAGGCCGCGAGCGACGGCGGACTCGCGGACAAGGCCGTGCGGCGCGCGATCGACGCGGTGAACGCAGCCCTCCTGGTCGTGCTCACCACGACTACCGTCGCGGGTGCGGCGAGCAGCTCGTGACGTCGGACGTCCCGGCGCTGCGTGCCCGGTTGCGTGCGCTCCCGGTCTTTCCTGAGACTGTTCCCACCTTCGACGTCGGCACCGCTCCAGCCGACCCGGTGGAGCTCTTCGTCGCTTGGCTCGACGAGGCCGTCGACGCGGGACAGCCCGCACCGCATGCACCCGTCCTCTCGACGAGCGGAGCCACGGGAGACGTCGCGGCGCGGACGCTCGCGCTCAAGGACGTCGACTCCCACGGCTGGTGGTTCGCGACGCACGCGACCAGCCCCAAGGGACGGGACCTCGCCGAGAACGCCGCGGCGGCGATGACGTTCTTCTGGCCCGTCGTGGGGCGCCAGGTGCGGGTCGCCGGTCGCGTCGAGCGTCTCGGCCCAGACGAGGTCGCCCGCGACTTCCTCGCGCGCCGGCCGGCGGCGCGCGCCGCGACGCTCGTCGGACGCCAGAGCCAGCCCCTCGCGTCTGCTGAGGACCACGCGCGGGCCCTCGCCGAGGCGCGCGCGCGGCTCGACGCCGACCCGCAGCTCGTCGACCCCGAGTGGGCCGTGTACGTCCTCGTCGCCGACCGCGTCGAGTTCTGGAACGCGTCCCACGACCGCGCCCACACCCGGCTGCTCTACACCCGCACCCGCTCGACCGACGTCCGTGACCGAGACCGTTGGACCCAGGAGACACTATGGCCATGAACCGCACCCCCGTCCCGGCCGAGGCCGAGCTGCCGGAGGCGGCCGCGCTCGCCGACATCGGTGAGCTCGAGGACCTCGTGCTGGAGGCCGTCGCACGGCTCGACGACGACGAGGTCCGGGCGCCGTCGATGCTCCCCGGATGGTCCCGCGGGCATGTCGTCGCGCACCTGACGAACCTCGCGACCGCGTTCACACGTCAGGCGGACCTCGCCGCACGGGGAGAGGTCGGCGAGGTGTACGACGGCGGGCCGGAAGGGCGCGACGCGGCGATCGAGGCCGCAGCGCCACGCAGCGCCGACGAGCACCTCGCCCACCTCGAGGCGGCCCTCGTGCGTCTCAGCGCCTCGTGGCCGGACCGCGCGGCCGGTTGGGACGCGGCGGTCGTCTATCGCTCCGGCACGCTCCGCACGATCCTCGACGCCTGGTGGCGCGAGCTCGCGATCCACGCGGTCGACCTCGACGCCGGCATCACGGCCGGCGCGTGGAGCCCTGAGCTCTGCACCCGGTTGTGGGCGTTCCTCTCCGAACGCCTGCCGACGGAACCCGCGCACGTCCTCGAGGGCGACGACACCGCCACGGACGAGGGGCCACCGGCGTCCGTGGGGCGCCACGTGCGTCTCGTCGGTGCACGGCGAGACGTGCTCCTCTGGTTGGCCGGTCGTGCCCCGGTGGTCTCCCCGGTGGCGTTCCTCGACGACGTCGAGGTCCCTCTCCCCGAGCTGGGCCCGTGGCCAGGGCGTCCACCGGCGGCATCGTCCCGCTAGAGTTCGACGGCGCGCACCCCCAGCGCGAACCCGTCCTTTGGAGAGCTGTCAGTGAGCCTTGCCCAGATCGAACGATTCGCCGTCCGTCAGAAGATCACTCTCATGGTCAACCGGTACGCCATCCACGCGCTCGGACCGAACGACGAGCTCGGCCCGCTGCTCGCGGTCGCACAGCAGAAGCGCCTGGCGTTCAAGGAGCAGGTGACGTTCTACTCGGACGACTCCCGCTCGGTCCCTGTCTTCTCGTTCAAAGCACGTCAGGCCATCGACCTCGGGGCCACCTACGACGTGCTCGATGCGAGCGGCACGCCCATCGGCCTGTTCAGGAAGGACTTCAAGGCGTCGCTCCTGCGCTCCACCTGGTTCCTCGAGGCGGCCGGTATCGGCGCGCGCGGGGAGGAGCGCAGCGCGGCGCTCGCCATCATCCGGCGCTTCATCAACCTGCCTTTCACGTTCCACTTCGACTTCCACGACCCGGCCGGTGTGCCCGCGATGTTCGTCGAGCGCAAGTTCTCGCTCCGCGACCATTACACGGTCACCGTCCCTGGGGCACGGGTCGACGGTCGCGTCGCCGCAGCCATGGCTGTCGCGCTCGACGCGCTGCAGGGACGCTGAGCCGAGCGTCTGGTCGCGGACCGGCGCCGCGCGTCGTCCACAGGACGATGCGCGGCGCCGGTTCCACGCGTTCCAGACATTAGGGTCGGGGCATGACTGCTCGGATGATCACCTCGTGGCGCCGCTCGACCACCGCTCGCACGACCGCCCTCGTCCTCGGGGTCCTGCTCTGCGGGGGATGCACCGCGAGCGATGACGACGAGCCGGCACCCACGGTATCCTCGTCGGAGAGCGGCGAGACTGCCACGCCCGAGCCGAGCCCCGCCGAGATCCCGCCGTACGACGGGACCGCCGCGCCCCAGATGCCCGCCGACATGGCCAGCGACAGCCACCTCGGGGCGCGCGCGGCGGCGACGTACTTCCTGGATGTTCGGCACTGGGCGCTGACCTCGAATGATCCGACGGCGTTGGTGGAGATCTGTGATCGAGCGAGTGCGTTCTGCACCAGCTCGGTCGAGACGGTCGAGGCGAACGCCGTCGCCGGTGCGGTGGTTCAGGGCGGACGGTCGACCTTGACGATCGACTCGGTACTTCCACCCACGGATGAGTCGCCGTTCTTCGAGGTGCTCGGCACGCTCGACGAAGAGCCGATGACCAAGTCAGGACCGGGAGGCGAGGTCGTCTTCGCGACCGAGGGGCAGCTCGATGTGCCGTTCGTGGTCTTCCTGGAGCATCAGGCGGGCTCCGGTTGGATCGTCCGCGGTGCGGATGTCGACACACGATGAGGAGTGTGGCGTGGACAACCGGAGTCGTTATCGCGCTGGCCTTCACTGGCCTCCCTACCGCCTTCGCACTGCCGATCGTCGGGACGGGAGGGACGTGCAGCCTGGGCCAGGCAGAGACTGTGACCGGAACGGCATCGGGTGATCTCTTCACGCTCGGAAAGGTCCAGTCGAAGGCGCGGACTCCATGCCCGGAACCGGATCCCACCGGCCCGCGTGCGCAGGTCGTCGAGGTCGCCGATCCCTGCGTCCGACAGTTCGCGGGCGCGATCTCGACGAACCTGACCTGTGCCGGCGTGGCGGCGCAGAACGTCCCGGACTGCACGGGTGAGACGCCGACGATCGATCCGGCGGAAGCGGCGGCTGCCGAGGCCGCCGGTCTCGTGGCGGGCCCTCGCGTCGTCCGGGTCCTTGCGTGCCCGGAGATCGCTGAGGCTGTGCCGCTCCCCGTGACTGTGACGGTCGAGGAGTTCCGTGCCCTGCCTCTGACACCGTCGGCGATCTGGGTCGGTCCACCCGGCGGGTGGCTGCCGGTGAACATGGTCAACGTCGTCTACACCGACGGCGCGGCGCAGACGTTGCCGACGACAGTGCTCGGCCAGCCGGTCCTCGTGCGCGCGACCCCGACGTCTTTCGCGTGGGACTTCGGGGACGGCAGTGCGCCCCTCGTCACCACGGACCCGGGCAGACCCCACCCCGACCACACGGTGTCGAACACCTACGCCCGGGTCGGTGAGTACACGGTGATGATGACGACCACGTGGTCGGGGGAGTTCTCCGTCGACGGTGGGGCGACGTTCACGGCGATCGACGGCACAGCTGAGACGACGTCGACCGGCGACCCTCTCACGGTCACGGAGCTGCGCTCCTTCCTCGTCGACGGCACGGAGACGTGACGCCACGCGGACCGGTCTGTGGGGTGGCAGATCAGGGCGTCGGGGCGTTGACTGTCGGAAGCATCCGACTCCTCGAGAGGTGACCGTCGTGACCGACGAAGTCCAGCCCGTCCTGCTCCCTGCCCTCGTGCCGCCGACCGTCCTGCGGACAGCGATCGGATCGACGAACATCGCGATCCTCGACGCGACGACGTTCCTGCACACGACCACCGAGGGCGCGCCCTACACGGCGACGACCGGGTACGAGCAGTTCCTCGCTGAGCACATCCCGGGCGCCGTCTACGCGGACGTCACCGGTGAGCTGTCCGACCCGGATGCCGAGCAGCTCTTCACCGTCCCGTCGCCGGAGCGGTTCGCGCGTGCGGCCGAGGCGCTCGGCGTCGGGGACGAGACGCACGTCGTCGTCTACGACACGGCCGGCTCCGCGTGGGCGACCCGCGTGTGGTGGCTGTTCCGGCTCTTCGGGCACGACGCGGTCTCGGTCCTCGACGGTGGCCTTCGCGCGTGGAAGGACGCCGACTACCCGGTCGAGTCCGGGGAGGCGACCCCGCCCGAGGCGGAGGAGAAGCCCGTCTTCACGCCGGAGCTCCGCGAGCACCTCCTCGCCACGAAGGCGGAGATCGCGCGGTCACTCCCGGGAGCGGACGCCGCCGAGGGCGACGGTACGACGGCCGACGTCGTCATCAACGCGCTCGACCCGGCCACGTACGAGGGCACGCCGGACCTCAGCCCGTACAGCCGTCGCGGACGCATCCCCGGCAGCGTCAACCTCCCGCTCTTCACGCTCCTCGACCCCGAGACGGGACGCTTCCTGCCTACGAAGGACCTGACGACGAAGCTCCAGGAGCAGGGCATCCTCGACGCGCAGCGCGCCGTGACCTACTGCGGTGGCGGGATCGCCGCGACGCTGCCGGCCTTCGCGGCGTTCGTCGTCGCCGGGGTGGACGTCGCCGTCTACGACGGGTCGCTCAGCGAGTGGACCGCCGACGCGGACCTGCCGGTCGAGGTGGGCTGAGCGTGATCGAGCTTCCTGAGCTGCTCGTCCCGGACCGTCCAGCATGGCGCGCATGGCTCGACGAGAACGCCGCCACCGCGATCGGCGTCTGGCTCGTGCTGCACAAGAAGGGCGGCACCGTCACAGCGCTCACCTACGTCGACGCCGTCGAGGAGGCGCTGTGCTTCGGATGGATCGACGGCCAGGCCCGCTCACGGGACTCCGAGGCCTCGTTCCAACGGATGACCCCGCGCCGCAGCCGCAGCGTGTGGTCCGCGATCAATGTCGAACGCGCCGAGCGCCTCGAGCGTGAGGGAGCGATGACCGACGCCGGCCGCGCCCAGGTCGCCGCGGCCAAGGCCGACGGCCGGTGGGAGCGGGCCTATGCCGGCCCGGCGACGATCGAGGTCCCGCCGGACCTCACCGAGGCTCTCGCGGCGTCACCTGAGGCCCGAGCCTGGTTCGACGTCCTGACGTCGGGCAACCGCTTCGCCATCCTCGTCCGGATCCACGAAGCCAAGAGGCCCGAGACCCGTGCTCGTCGGATCGCGACCTTCGTCGACCAGCTGGCGCAGGGCGTGACGCCCTACCCGCAGAAGCGGAGGCCGGACGGGGTCGGATGATTGGACGGCGCTCGCTCACCGGTTCCTGCGTCCTGCGCGCCACGGCAAGGCCGCGTGACCTCGACGCCGAGGACGTTCGAGGGATCCTTGAGTGGATCGCGTCACGTGGAACGGGAGCGCCACAGGGCACGGTGACGGCATGGGTCGACCGGTCTGAAGACCCCTCGATCGACACGCTGTAGGTAGTCTCCTTCCCAGCGGTACCGACGGACTTCCTCGGCGCGCCCGGCTCCTGTGCCGGGCACTCGGGGAGATGTCCCCTCCGCACGTTCATTCGTGCTGCCCGGGGATGTGTTCTGTTGTCTGCTGTCCGTTTCAGCGCCGACTCGTTGGCGACCCTGTCCATCCATGATCCTTCCGCTGTGGAGAGGCACCTGGCGAGTCACTTCAGGGCCCTGGGCATCGGCGTGCCCGGCGCGGGTGAGGTGCGATCGTGGCGCAACTCGATCCCCGCACTGGTGCGGGACCTCTGCGATGCCGGTCTGGAGAAGACCGAGGTGATCCTCGAGCACAGGCTCCCGCTGTCCTCGAAGCGGACGGACGTCATCGTCGCGGGTGCCGACCCTCGGACGGGTGCTCCGTCCTACGTGGTCGTCGAGCTCAAGCAATGGAGCTCGGCCCGGAGGTGGGAGGACTCTGCAACGCTTGTCGACGTCGACGGTGCTCCGTACCGGCCCGTCCTGCACCCGAGCGTCCAGGTCGCTGGCTACGCCGACTACCTCCGTGATTTCGTGCGGGTCTTCGCCAACGGCACGACCAAGCTGCAAGGCCTCGCGTACCTGCACAACGCGACGGACATCGCGGTCGCAGACCTCTGGGACAACCCGGCGCTCGCGGACGCGCCGCTCTTCACGGGCCAGGAACGAGGCAAGCTCCACACTCACCTGCGGACCAGGCTCGCGCCTGGCGCGCCGGGGATCGAGGCCGCAGACCTCTTGTTGTCCTCGGCGATCGCACCGTCGAAGCAGCTGCTCACGGTGGCGGCCAAGGAGATCCAGGAGCGCGAGCAGTTCGTCCTGCTCGACGAGCAGCGCGTCGCCTATGAGCTGGTCCTGCGAGCGGTGGAGCATGCGCGGCGACAGGACACGAAGTCGGTGGTGGTCGTGTCCGGGGGCCCGGGTTCCGGCAAGTCGGTCATCGCCCTCTCGCTGCTCGGCGAGCTCGCGCGGCAGGGCCGCACGGTCATCCACGCGACCGGCTCGCGCAGCTTCACGCAGACGATGCGGCAGGTCGCCGGGAAGGGCTCGACGCGGACGAAGTCCCTGTTCAAGTACTTCAACTCGTTCATGGACGCTGAGCCCAACGGCCTCGACGTCGTCATCCTCGACGAGGCGCACCGCATCCGTGACACGTCGGTCAACCGCTACACGATCAAGGCGATCCGTGACCGTGCGCGCCCGCAGATCGAGGAGCTGCTCGCTGTGGCGCGAGTCCCCGTCTTCCTTCTCGACGAGCACCAGGTGGTCCGTCCCGGCGAGATGGGCACCCTCACCGAGATCGCGACCCACGCGGCTGAGCGGGGGCTCGCGGTGACGCACGTCGACCTCAAGGCGCAGTATCGAGCCGGCGGTTCGGATGCGTATCTCGACTGGGTGCAGCGACTGCTCGGTCTCACGCCCGGCGGACCAACACGGTGGGTCGACGAGGAGACGTTCGCCGTCGACGTCGTCGACTCTGTCGAGGAGATGGAAGGGCGGCTGCGGGCCTACCGCGATGCGGGCTTCAACGCTCGGATGACGGCGGGCTACTGCTGGCCATGGAGCGACCCGAGGTCTGACGGGAGCCTCGTCGACGACGTGGTCGTCGGCAGCTGGCGCAAACCGTGGAACCTCAAGGGGGAGCGGCGCGTCGGCGGCGCGCCGCCCGCGTCGCTCTGGGCCTCGGAAGCGGGCGGGTTCGAGCAGGTGGGCTGCGTCTACACGGCCCAGGGCTTCGAGTACTCGTGGAGCGGGGTGATCCTGGGGCCGGACCTCGTCTGGCGTGCAGCAGCGAGGGGCGGGGCCGGAGGGTGGGTGTCGCGACGCGAGTTCTCGAAGGACCCCGACTTCCGCTCGAAGACCAAGGTGTCCGACGCCGAGTTCGACCGTCTCGTCAGGCACGTCTACAAGGTGCTCCTCACCCGGGGGATGGTGGGGACGCTCCTGTACTCGACCGATGAGGAGACGCACGCGATGCTGGGAGCGATCGCGAGGTAGCAAGCGTGTGGTTCGACATCCTCGTGCGCTGCCGTGGGGGGGGGGGGGGGGGGGGGGGG